>NZ_JBAPPI010000409.1:0-10992 GCF_049280035.1 Mycobacterium sp.
AGGACGGGGTGAACGGGTTGCGCAGCTGCCACCAGAACCGCGGGTCCCGCCAGGCGCCGTCGCCGGGGCCTAACCGCTTGCCCTCGAAGAAGTTTGCCGACTCGATCAGGTCGGGGTCGGTGTCCACCGGCAGGTCGTGGCGGGCGGCGATCGGCGCGGCGGTCTCCTGCGCGCGCTCCAGCGGGGAGGCGATGACCGCGACGATGTCACGGTCGGCCAGCGCGTCGGCGACCGCCTGGGCTTGCTCAATCCCCTTGTCGGACAACCGGAATCCGGGCAGCCTCCCGTACAGCACGTGGTCAGGGTTGTACACCTCGCCGTGGCGGATCAGGTGGATCCGGGTCTGTTCGGCCATCAGGGTTTGCTCTCCTTGGCGGCCGCGGCGGCCGCGGGTAACGCGTCTGCGATCCGGGTGAAGGCGGCGTCGTCGAGTGCCGCCGAGACAAACCACGCCTCGAAGGCGCTACACGGCGGGTAGACACCGCCGTCCAACAGGGCGTGAAAGAAGGACGGGAAGCGCCAGGTCTCGCTGGCGCGCGCCGACGCGAAATCGGTCACCGGCGCCTGGCCGAAGAAGACGCTGAGCATATTGCCGGCCCGCGGAATCTGATGCGGCACACCGGCATCCGTCAACGCCTGGGACAGCAGGCCGGCCAGCCGGTCGCCATTGGCATTCAGCGCCGCATAGACGGCGTCGTCGGCGTTGCGCAGTGTCGCCAGCCCGGCAGCCATCGCCACCGGGTTGCCGGACAGCGTGCCGGCTTGATACACCGGCCCCAGCGGGGCCAGCCGTTCCATCACCTCGGCGCGCCCGCCGAACGCCGCAGCGGGCAGCCCGCCGCTCATCACCTTGCCGAAGGTGAACAGGTCGGCATCGACCGGATCGATTCCGTACCAACCGCTTCGGCTGACCCGGAATCCCGTCATCACCTCGTCGATGATCAGCAGTGCGCCGTGCGCTGCGGTGATCTCGCGCAGCGCCGCGTTGTAGCCCGGCGCGGGCGGAACAACGCCCATGTTGCCGGGGCTGGCTTCGGTGATCACCGCGGCGATCTGGTCGCCGAACTCGGCGAAGGTCTGCTGGATGGCGTCAATATCGTTGTACGGCAACACAATCGTGTCGGCGGCGGTGGCACCGGTGACGCCGGGCGATGACGGCAGGCCCAGCGTCGCGACCCCCGAGCCCGCATCGGCGAGCAACGCGTCGACGTGGCCGTGGTAGCAGCCGGAGAACTTGACGATCTTAGCGCGTCCGGTGAACCCGCGGGCCAGCCGCACCGCGCTCATGGTGGCCTCAGTGCCGGAGTTGACCAGCCGTATCCGCTGCACCGGAGCCATGCGGTCGATGATCTCGGCGGCCAGTTCGGTTTCGGTGGGTGTCGGCGCACCGAAGGACAACCCGGTGGTCGCGGCCTTGGCCACGGCGTCAACCACCGACGGGTGCGCGTGGCCCAGGATCATCGGCCCCCACGAGCAGACCAGATCGACGTAGCGGTTGCCGTCGGCGTCAGTGAGCCAGCAGCCGTGGGCTTCGGTGATGAAGCGCGGGGTCCCGCCCACCGCCTTGAACGCCCGCACCGGTGAGTTCACCCCGCCGGGGATGACCGCGCAGGCGTCGTCGAACAGCTTCGCCGAGACCTCGGTATGCACGTCCACCAGTGTCCCAGCCTCGGCGGGCGGCTTCACTACAGGGTGTAGTTGTCTGCATCGACGTCAGTCGGGCGGCAGCTAGACCCCCGACCACGGCGGAGCGCCGCGAAGGTCGGGCGCTGACCGCGCCTCGCGCGCTAGCCGCCGTTCCTCAGCTTCGATGACGGCAACCTTGGCGTCGATCGCCGCCTGCTCGTATTCGCGGCGGTAGAAGTCGGCGACTATGAGCCGGCCCAGGAGGGTGCACCACTGGACGACTGACTCGTCGTCGCTGGCTACAGCACAGGCGAGCACCACCGCATGCAGCCCTTCCAGTTCGGCGGCGTCGAGCCGTGCCAGCGGGCCACACGGTTCGAAGCCGATGACGTCGACGCGCGCGCCGCTCCGCACCGACGCCAGCCGGACTAGCAGGGCGTCGGACACCGCGGCCGCCCACCGCGCCAGACCTGCGTGCCGCGATTGCGCCAGCTGCTCACAGACGCCCAGCAGCGTGGCGGCGGCTTCTTGGGGCAGATCGTCGACAGGGGGATGAGTCATCGGTTCCTCCACTTGAAGTATTCGGAGCGGACCTCGGCTTGGCTTGGTGCGGGACGCATAGGGATGACACGCAGCCCAAAGGCTGCACGTTCACCACGGGCGCGAACGTGACTCAAACATTTGCCAGGAACAATCGACTGATGACCCGGGAACCGGCCTGCGAGGTCGCACTCGCCGGCGTCGCAGCCGTCCGGGACGACCCGGCCGGGCGGCTGGCCCTGATGCGCAGCCAATACCGCGTGCCAAAAGACCTGGACCGCGGCTATCTTCCGTACCGGCAGGCTGCGTCGGCCTTCATGCGGTGGCAACTGCGGCGAGGACTACTCAACTCGGTCGACGCGCCGAGACCGGGAAGTCCGTGGTGGCGGGCGATCAACGAGCGCCTCCTCTACGACGGCAGTGAAGCCCGCGCGCTGGCCTTCGGCCATCCCGGGCCGCCGAGCTCGCCGACGGTCGCCGCTTGGCTGGAGTTCATTCGGCGTCCCAGCGCCGCACGCTGGTATCGGGCGCACAACATGAGCGTCGTTAGCGGGTATCTCGAACACGAACACTTGGCGGCGCGTGAAGGTCGCATCGAGCGGTTCTTCATCAACGTGGTGCTGGCGCGGGTTCTCTACACCCACGCGATGGTCGCCGCGCCGGGACTGGCACTGGCCTGGCTGGCCCCCGCCGGCCGGCTGCTCGGCGATCCACGGCTGGGCATGACCGGCATGTTCCTCTCGCTTTCACGAGTGCTTCCCGACCGCTATCCCCTCGGCGACGACATCGTGCCGTACACGCAGGCCGAACACGGATTGGGCCATCTGCTCGACATCGGCGTTCTTACGCCCCGGGTGGACCGCCTCTATGCCTGGTCGGCCGGTGAGCTGGACACCCCGGGTCTACGACAGCTGCTGTCCGGCCGGACCCCCTGCTACGCCTGGCCTGCGGATGACCGGGAGCCGTGGAACCCGGCCCCGTCGCTGCTGGCCCGGCTGTCGCGCAGGCTTTTGCCGGTCAGGGCGCGGTGAGCGCAAACACCGGATGATCCGCCGGGTCAGGCAATTTGCGAAAGTAGCCGTCGACCGCCCTACCCGCCTTGTCCTGGTATGCGGTCAGGACCGGCTGGCGCTGCGGCGCGGGCATTTCGCGTGCGACGTAGCTCACGGCGCCGGACTTGTTGGTCAGTGTGACGGTGGGATTGGCGCGGACGTTTTTGACCCACTGCGACTCACCGCGGGTGGAGACCAGATACCGGGTGCCGCCGACGTCGACCGTGACGACGGGAATGTGCTGCGGCTGGCCGCTCCCCCGCTTGGTCACGGTCAGGGTTTCGCTATTGCTGATGCCCGTGGCCATCGCGATCCGGTTGAAGAGCTTGACGGTGAACCACGGGGGCTTGAGGTAGGCCATGGCCTTCGAGTTTGACGGCGACATGCAACTACCGCAAGGACTCGCCCGATGACTGCGCCTCGAGCGCGAGCGGTCTGCGCCACCGCTTGGTGACGACATACAGCGCGACAACCACGGCCCAGGACAGCAGGCTGAGCCAAAACTGCGCGCGCACGGTGCTGTTGAACGCCATTTGCACCAGCACGCCGACAATCGCGGCCAGCGTCAGGATCGAGAGCACCGGGAAAAACCACATCTTGACCCGCAACTTCTCCGGCGGCGTCTTGAACCGCAAAACGATCTGCGACAGCGCGATCAACAAGTAAACGAACAGCACGATGGCGCCCGACGAGTTGAGCAGGAAGCTGAACACCGAACCCGGCGCGACCGCGGCCATGATTACGCACAGAAAACCCACCACCGATGAGCCCACGATCGCCATGTATGGCACGCCACGTCGACTGACTTTCAGCAGCTGGGCCGGCGCCTCTTGTCGGGCGGCCAGCACGAACAGCATGCGAGATCCGGTGTACAGCCCGGAGTTCAAACACGACAGCACCGCGGTGAGCACAATCGCGTTCATGATGTGATCGGCACCGCGGATTCCTATGTGCTTCAACGCCGCAACGTATGGCGAAGCGCCGATCTCCACCGAGTTCCACGGCAATATCACGACGAGCAGAAAAACCGAGCCCACGAAGAAGATCGCGATGCGGGCGGCCACCGCGTTGGTCGCCCGTTGAATTGCCCGTTCGGGATTGGGAGTTTCGCCGGCCGCGATGGTGGCGACCTCGGCACCGACCATCGAGAAGATCACCACCACGATCGCGGCGAATACGCCGCCGACGCCGTGCGGAAAGAACCCGTCGTGCGAAGTGAGGTTGGAGAAATCCAGCTGCCGACCGGGCCACAGCCCCAGCACGAAGAATGCACCGAGACCAAGGAAGACGATGATGGTCGCGACTTTGATTCCGGCGAACCAGAATTCGAATTCCCCGAAGGACGAGACGGAGAACAAGTTGGTTGTGGTCATCGTCAGCATCAGGATCAGCGCGACAAGCCACAACGGCGCTTTGACCCAGTAGTTGAAGACTTTCGCGCCAGCGACCGCTTCGAAACCGACGACGATCACCCAGTAATACCAATACAGCCAGCCCACCGAGAAACCCGCCCAGCCGCCCAGCGCTTTGCGCGCATAGTCAGCGAACGATCCTGTCGACGGGTTCGCGGTGGCCATTTCCCCCAGCATCCGCATCACCAGAATGATCAGGACGCCGCACAGTGCATAGGTGACAACGGCGGCGGGGCCCGCAGTCCGGATCACCACACCCGAACCGACGAAGAATCCGGCGCCGATGACACCGCCGATGGCGATCATCGTGAGCTGTCGCTGCGACAGCCCCTGGCTCAGTTGCGGCGCGGCACCGATAAGGGCGTCTGAGCTTCGTGCATCTGACACTGACGGGACGCTAACACCCCTACGCGCAGTCCCGCTCGATTCACACCGGGACGGCGCGCAGCGCGGCGGGCAGGCTCGGCAGAAAGTGCTCGGTGGCAAAGGCGCGAATGTCGTCGGCGGTGTTCAAGGGTCTGCGGCCAGGCAACAACAGCACCATCGCCGCATAGCGCAAGATGGTTTCGGCCAGCTCGTCGACTGCCTGGTCCCCGATCCGCTCGGCGAAGACGTCGGGAAAGATGACGCGCAATGCGGCCGCCATCCGTTCGACTGCGGCATCCCAATGCTGGTGGGCCAGCTCGAGCATCAGGCCGGGCTCGTCGGCGAGCATGCGGGTCAGCACGCGGTGCTGGCGGAAGCGCAGAATCGACAGCGTGAACGCCTCGACATAGTAATTCGATTGCGGCCGACGGCTTTTCAGTTCCTCGGCGATGTTGGCGAACAGCACCGTGTTTTCTCGGTCGATGACCGCCCCGACCAGTTCGTCGCGTCCGGCGAATCGCCGGTAGATAGTGGTGCGGCTGACCCGCGCGCGGCGGGCTACATCGTCGAGCGCGACCCGGCGGAAGCCGTGCTGTTCAAACTCGACGACGGCGGCGTCGAGGATGGCAGTGGTGGCGGGATCAGCAGCGCTGTCAGCGGGCATAGCCTGCCTGAGCAAAATTGTTGTAGCGCAACCGCATCGGAAGATGATCCCACAGCCAGTTGACCGGCCGCGACCGCCACACTGCGGCGAAACGCTGGTAGCGTCGCTCCTGGCGATCGCTCCAGGGCAGACCGAGCAGGGTGCGCGCCCGCGGCGGCAGGCCACCGGTGGTCAGAAACGCCGCGACCGGGTTGAACGCAGGCGAGACCACCCGCCACACCAGCGGCGGGATGCCCTTGGGGCACGGGAACCCTTTAGTCACATATCCGACACCGTATTTGGCGGTCGGATGGGCGATCATCACTTGGTCGAGCATGTGGTCCCAGTACCGCTGGAACTCGGCGTAGTCGGCCTGCATCGGCCGTTCGCTGACGCCGTAGCGGCGATACCAGGTCTTCGACTCGAGGTAGATCTGTTCCTTCTCGTCGTCGGTGAGGCGTTTGACGAAGGTGTCCGCGAAGTACAGCACTTGCTCGACGAACGTGGCGTGCGCCCAGTAGTAGGTATCCGGGTCCAACGCGTGATACCGCTCCCCGCTGGGCATTTCGCCCTTGATGTCGTGATGGAAATCACGCACCTGCTGACCGGGGTGGTCGCCATCGGAGCCGTAGACGGTCATGAAGATCGGCGGTAACGAGCGTTTGACCCGGGCCGCGGTGTCGCTGAAGAACACCGAGTGGTCCAGCACGCCCTGGCCGAGTTCGGCCAGCATGTTCTGCAGCACGGCGGGACGGGGGCCGATCAAGAACATCCGGTTGTCGCCGAAGTAACGCCACACCAATGACTGCGGTCCCAGCGGCAGGGCGTCAACGGCGGTAGCGGGCTCGCTCAGCTCGGTCATCTGAGACAGTGTTACATATTTTGCACTTTGTACCAAGCGGTGGGGCGCCTGGCTGGTCGCGAGCATCACCGCCAGGCGTTGTTGCCGGACTGTTGTCGGACCGTTGCCTCTCAGCGCCCGTTGGCTTGGCACGATTCGCTGGTGAATGCGATGACCCATCGGACGAACCGCCGGACCGCGCTGCGCCTGGGCGTCACCGGTGCCGGTGCCGCGGGTCTGTGGGCGCTGGGAGCGCTGCCCGATGCGACCCGAGCCGCGCCCGCTCCGCTGAGCAGTCCATTGCCCACCCGCGAGGAGGGCTCATTCATCTCCGCGGCGCGCGGCGGCCGGAACACCAAGTGGATCATCGCCCGCCCGCCGGGCGTGACCGGCCCGTTGCGCACGGTGATCGCGCTGCACGGGTTGGACAGCGATGCCGCTGCGGTGATGAGCCTCGGGGTCGAGGACGCCCTGGCCAAACTGGCTGGCGCGGGCAAACCGTCGATCGCGGTGGTCAGCGTCGACGGCGGCAATGGCTACTGGCGACCGCGGGCATCCGGCGAAGACTCCGGCGCGATGGTGCTCAACGAGCTGATCCCGATGCTTGCCGGCAAGGGTCTCGATACGTCGCGGGTGGCGTTCATGGGCTGGTCGATGGGCGGGTACGGAGCGATGCGGCTGAGTTCTCGGCTGGGCGCGGCCCGGACCTTCGCGGTCTGCGCGATCAGCCCTGCGCTATATCTGACGTATTGGGGAGCGCCGCACGATGCCTTCGACGGCCTCGACGACTTCCGGAAGAACTCCACGGTGAATACCGCGGAGTTGACGTCGATTCCGCTGCGGGTGGACTGCGGGACCGGCGACGGCTTCTACATCGCCACTCGGGAATTCGTCAACCGGCTGCCCAGTCAGCCGGCCGGCGGGTTCTACCCGGGCGGCCACGACGCGGAGTTCTGGCAACAGCACCTGCCCGACGAGCTGGCCTGGCTGGCGTCCTGAATTCAGACGGCCCGACGGGCTCGCCGTAGCCGGGCCACCCCGACCACCGCCAGCATCCCGGCCACCGTCGCCAGCAACAGCGTCAACAGCAGCAGAGCAGGGTCATAGACCACCGACGTGGTGACCGGCTGGCCGTGCGCCACCGGTGCGACGGCCACGGTGGAGCGCACCCCCGACCAGCTGATCGCGCAGCCCGCCACCGCGGCGCACGCCAGGGCGAGCTCGACGATGCCCCGAAATCGGGCCATCACCAGCGTGATCCGCCGTCGTCGCCGTCGTCGTGCGGATCGGGTCGCGGCCCGTCATGTCCGACCCGCTCCTCGACCAACGGGGTCAGCGCGGCGCGCAGGTGCAGGTGTCGACGCGCCCACGCTTGCGCGGTGCGGCCACCGGTGAGACGCACACCGATGCCGGTGCGCCCCTTGGGCACCCCGACCAGCTCACCTAGTGCCCGTGCCGATTGCCAACGCTCCAGGTCCTTTTCGGATGTCAGCGGATGGTCGGGTGGCGGGTAGACCTTCACGATCTCGGCCACCTTGATGGTTTCGGTCCCCTGGCGCAGCGTCTGGTTGGTCAGTTCTACCGACGTGTGGATGCGGGCCGCCTTGACCTGCAGCGCAATGAAACTGGTCACCAGCACAAGAAAGAGCAGCGGGACCGAAAGCTGCCAGCCGTAACCGTTGGATTTCTCGAGCCACAGCATGACCCCGGCCGACACCGGGCCGACCAGCACCCAGTACCAGCTGGCACCGACCTCGCGAAAGAGCGGAGCGGCGTCGGTATCCGTGCCTGCGGTCACAGAAGCATCATCCCTGCTGTGCCCGACGCCAAACCACCTGGGGGCTCATCTGGTGAAGTACGCGTGGGCGTCGCTGCGGTGCAGCAGGAACATCCCGCCGGCGATCAGCACCGACCCGACGATGCCGGCGACGCCGCAGATCACCGCGAACATCGGTGGCCAGTTCACGGTGAACAGCCGGGTCGCGATGTAGACGACGGTGGCGATGCCGCCGCCCGTCAATACCGTGCGCGCCCAGCGGTAACCGGCCCGCATCAGGATCAGGAAGGTCACCACGATCGCGCACAGCACCGCGGTGAAAAGCCCTGACGCGCCGTAGAGCAACGCCGATCCGCGACCGGCCGATGATCCGACCATGTCGGCGATGTAGCCGATCACCATCAGCGGCAATGCCACCACCCACAGCCAAAAGCCGGTGTCGACGTCGACGGGCCGGATCTGCGGCTCCGGACTGCCCGGCGGCCGCGGCGGGACGGGACCCGTCACGACAGCCAGGCCGCCGCCTCGGCGGCCCAATATGTCAGGACGATGTCGGCGCCGGCCCGCCGGATACCGGTCAGGGACTCCAGCGCGGCAGCGCGCTCGTCGATCCAGCCGTTGGCGGCCGCTGCGCGGATCATCGCGTACTCCCCCGAAACCTGGTAGGCGGCGACCGGCACTCGCGAAATTTCGGCCGCGGCCGCCACTACGTCGAGGTAGCTCATCGCGGGTTTGACCATGATGATGTCGGCGCCCTCGTCGAGGTCCAGCTGAACCTCGCGCATCGCTTCGCGGGCATTGCCCGGCTCCTGCTGGTAGGTGCGCCGATCGCCGGACAGGCTGGAGCTCACGGCCTCACGGAACGGGCCGTAGAACGCCGAGGCGAACTTGGCGGCGTACGCCAGGATCACCACGTCGGCGTGGCCTGCGGCGTCCAGGCCATCACGGATCGCCGCGACCTGACCGTCCATCATGCCGCTGGGACCGACCACGTGCGCACCCGAATCTGCCTGTGCTACCGCCAATTTCACATATCTCTGCAGGGTGGCGTCATTGTCCACCCGGCCGCGCTCGTCCAGCACACCGCAGTGCCCGTGGTCGGTGAATTCGTCGAGGCAGGTGTCGGCCATCAGCACGGTGGCATCGCCTAGGTCCTTAGCCAGATCGCGCAACGCGACGTTGAGGATGCCGTCGGGGTTGCAGCCCGCCGACCCGGCTGCGTCCTTGTCCTCGTCGCGGGGCACGCCGAAGAGCATCAGCCCGCCGACCCCGGCGGCCACCGCCTCTGCGGCGGCGGCCCGCAACGATTCGCGGGTGTGCTGCACCACGCCGGGCATCGAGGTGATCGGCCGCGGCTCGTCGATGCCGTCGGCAACGAACATCGGCAGTACCAGATGCCTTGGCTCCAGCGACGTTTGCGCAACTAACCGGCGCATCGCCGGAGTCGAGCGGAGCCGTCGCGGGCGCTGCCGCGGGTACACGATTACCGCCTGCGGCTCTTCTTACGCGGCGGCGGCAGCGCGCCCTCGGCGCGCAGCCGGGCGGCGTGCTCGGCCAGCGCTTCGATCAGCGGGCCCACCGCGGCGGTCTCGGGTTGCACATCGACGCGCAAACCGAATTCGGCGGCGGTCTCGGCGGTCTTGGGGCCGATGCACGCGACGATGGTGCGTGCGTGCGGCTTGCCGGCGATGCCAACTAGGTTGCGCACCGTCGAGCTGGACGTGAAGCACACCGCGTCAAAACCACCGGTCTTGATCATTTCCCGGGTGGCCGCGGGCGGCGGGGCCGCCCGCACCGTCCGGTATGCGGTGACATCCTCGATCTCCCAGCCACGTTCGCGCAGGCCCTCGGCCAGCGTCTCGGTGGCGATGTCGGCGCGCGGCAGTAGCACCCGGTTCACCGGGTCGAAAATGCTGTCGTAGTCCGGGAATTCGTCCAGCAGGCCCAGCGACGACTGCTCACCGGACGGCACCAGCTCGGGGCTGATCCCGAACGCGCGGACCCGGTCGGCGGTCGATTCGCCGACGCAGGCGATCTTCACCCCGGAGAACGCCCGGGCGTCAAGTCCGAACTCGCCGAACTTCTCCCACACCGCACGTACCGCGTTGGTGGAGGTGAACACCACCCACTGGTAGCGGCCGTCGACCAGACCCTTGACCGCACGCTCCATCTGGGCGGGGCTGCGCGGCGGCTCGACGGCGATGGTCGGCACCTCCACCGGCAACGCGCCATGCGCGGCCAGCCGCTCGCTCATCTCGCCGGCCTGGTCCTTGGTCCGCGGCACCAGCACAGTCCAGCCGTACAGTGCCCGGCTCTCCCACCAGTTCAGCTTGGCCCGGTTGTGCACCGTCTTGCCGATCGTCACCACCACCGGCGCCGGTGCGGCGGGGTCGACGCCGAGGTGGACGGCCGAATCGGTCAGCCCGCCCAGCGTGGACTCCACCGAGCGCTGCGCGCAGGTGGTGCCCGAGCACGTCACTACGCACGGGGTGGTGTCGGCAAGCCCGTACTCGATCAGCGTGCGCGCCGCGTCGCCCACGTGCGACGATGTGGCCTGCAAAATCAGCGGGCCCGGTGCCGCGGCCAAAGCCGCCCAATCCACATGTGGGTCGCGCACGTCGGCAACGGTGTGCGATGAGCCCAGCGGCAACCCCGCATAGGTCGGCACCGCGGAGCTGGCGGCCAGCCCGGGCACGACCTCGAAGTGCAGGTGCGTGCGGGCGACGGTGTTCACC
>NZ_JBAPPI010000410.1:0-2259 GCF_049280035.1 Mycobacterium sp.
TCCAGGGCCACCTGGTTGAACCCGATCTTGATGTCGTCGGCGGCCAACCGGATGTCGGCGGCCACCGCGACCTCGGCGCCACCACCGAGAGCGTGACCGTTGAGCGCGGCGATCACCGGCGCGGGAAAGCTCGCCAGCCGGTCGCAGATCGATCGCATCCGCCAAGCCATCGCCGCCGCGTCTTCCTGGGTCCTGATCGCGCCGAGCTCTTTGAGGTCTCCGCCGGACACGAAGGCCCGGTCACCGGCGCCGGTGATGGCGAGAGCGCTGGCTCCCTCGGCCGCGTCGAGTGCCTTTTCCAACTGGTCCATGGTGTCCAGGGAGATGGCGTTGCGCGCGTGCGGCCGGTCGATGGTCAGCACGGCAAGACCCTGGTCGAACTCGACGTCCACCATGCGCCGCTTCCCATCGCGCGATATTGGCATTCTCCTCAGCGGAGAATAGCATCGCCCATTGAATCGACAGCCTTTTGCATGACCCTAACGTTTGCCGGTCGGAGCCTTGAGCCAATGCGCAATATTCCCGTTGAACTGGTCACTCGATATGAGGAAGCGGGCTGGTGGACCCGCGAGACCCTCGGGCAGGTGCTGGCCGATGGGCTGCACGCCGCGCCGGACGCGCAGTTTCGGGTGTATTCGGATGTGCGGCCATGGTCGGGGACGTTCCGCGACGTCGAGCAAGTGGCCCGTCGGCTCGCGGCCGGGCTGCGCGCCCGTGGCGTCGGCGCCGGTGACGTGGTGGCGTTTCAGTTGCCGAATTGGATGGAGGCCGCGGCGACGTTCTGGGCGGCCGCGTTCCTGGGGGCGGCGCTGGTACCGATCGTGCACTTCTACGGCCGCAAGGAGCTGGCGCACATCCTGGCCGCCGCCAAACCGCGCGTGTTCATCACCGCCGAGGAGTTCGGCCGGATGACCTATCAGCCCGATCTGTGCTCGGAGGTTCCGATCGTCGGGCTGGTCGGGCGCGACTTCGACGATCTGCTCGCCGACGAACCGATGGCCGGCACGGTTGCCGCCGACCCGGCGGGACCCGCTTTGATCGCCTTCACCTCTGGCACGACCAGCGCGCCCAAGGGCGTCATCCACAGCCATCGCAGCCTGGTCTGCGAGGCTCGTCAGCTCGCCGGCCAGATCCAGTCGATCGGCGATAACCAGCTGACCGCGACACCGGTCGGCCACTTCATCGGAATGCTTGCCGCTTTGCTGATCCCGGTGCTCAACGGCGGGTCGGTGCATCTGATCGACAGCTGGGACCCGGGAGAAGTGCTGGCGCTGATGGACCGCGACGGCCTGACGCTTGGCGGCGGGCCGCCGTACTTCGTCACCGGCCTGCTCGATCACCCCGATTGCACGCCCGCGCACCAGGCCCGGATCAAGACCCTCGGGCTGGGCGGGTCGACGGTGCCGGCGGCGGTGACCCGACGGCTGTCGGACATGGGCATCATCGTGTTCCGGTCCTACGGCAGCAGCGAGCATCCCTCGATCACCGGTTCAACCCTGGACGCACCGGAGGACAAACGCCTGCTCACCGATGGTTGTCCGATGCCCGGCGTGGAGATCCGGTTGGCAGCCGACGGCGAGATTTTCAGCCGCGGCCCGGACCTGTTTCTGGGCTACACCGACGATGCGCTGACCGCGGCCGCATTCGACGACGACGGCTGGTATCGCACCGGTGACGTCGGCGTGCTGGATGCCGACGGCTACCTGACCATCACCGACCGCAAGGCCGATGTCATCATCCGCGGCGGGGAGAATATCAGCGCCGTGGAAGTCGAAGAAGTGCTGCTCGGAATGCCCGGGATCGCGGAGGCGGTGGTGGTCGCCGCCCCCGACGCCGGCCTTGGTGAGCGGGTCGCTGCCGTGCTGCGGCTCAAACCGGGGCACGTTCTGCCCACCGAAGACGAGGTTCGGGCGCATTTCGTCGGCCAGGGGGTGGCTCGCCAGAAATGGCCGGAAGTTTTGCTCGAAGTCGCCGACTATCCGCGCACGCCGAGCGGCAAAGTACAGAAGCGTCTGGTGCGTGAGGACATTGCGGTAGCGTCTGGGTGAGAATATGATTCTCAAAAAATGCAATGGAGGATTTCATGGGGCAGTTGTCGCATCGGGAGGACGTTCCGTTCCCGCTCTTTGACGCGGATAATCATCTCTACGAGCCGCCGGAGGCGCTGACCAAGTTCCTGCCGAAGGAGTACAAGGACTACGTCCAGTACGTGCAGGTCAACGGGCGCACCAAGATCGCGATCCGCGGCCAGATCAGCAA
>NZ_JBAPPI010000411.1:0-5236 GCF_049280035.1 Mycobacterium sp.
GCGTGGACCGGCGCCGGAGCGGCCACCGGAGCCGGCGCTGGGGCAGGTGCAGGTGCGGGCGGCGCCGGCACCACCGCCTTAGGCAACGGGGTCGAAACATGCCTGGGGGCCACCACATTTTGGGCAAGGCTGGGCCGCGAACTGACCGACGGTCGAATACTGAACGCCAGCGAAATCACCAATGCCACAACGCCTACGACAAAAATAATCATCACGCTCATCGCCGCCAAGAACGGTGTGCGAGTCGGCTGCCCGAACGCTGCCGCGCCGAAGTCCGGGTACATGCCGGTGGTGAAGTCTTCTTCCTCCTCGACATCGGCGTAGGCGTCGGGACCCCCTTGGGTGTAAACCGCCGCCGAGTCGTCAGCAACGGCGCTGTAGGCCAACGCGTCTGCATCCGGCTCGACACCCGCAGCCGCTGCGGCGACAGCCAGATACCCGGGCGCGAGCGCATGCTGGCTCACCGAACCGGTGCCCGGATCCAGCGCGTAGGCCAGCGCTTCGGTCGACGACGCGAACAACGGCGCACTGGCCGATGCCAGCGCCGCCCCTCTGGCCAGCGCCATGTCGGGCTGCTCAGGCACGGTTAGCGGAAGCGACGTCGCCGCCTCCAACGCCGGCTTGATCAACGGGACGTCGACACCGGAGCCCACCACCAACAAGCCCTCCGGGTGATCTTCTAGCGCCTCAGCCGCAGAGACCAGCCCGACCAGCTTGGCTACCGCCTGGTCATCGTCGTCGGGCAGCAGTTCACGGCTTACATCAGCAATCGAGCCGTCGGTGGTGTCCACCACTGCCAACGTCGCGGAATCGGGCTCGATGTACAGCAGCGCGGTGCGCGCATAACCGGTCGTGCTGCCCATCGACTGAGCCAACGCCGCCGCGGCCAAAAACGCCGAAACCAGCATGACGTTCTCGACCTTGCGGGCCGCCAACACGTCACGTAATTCCGCGGCTTGCAGCTGGTCACTCCATGTCACGCCGGTCGACAACAGCTGATAGCCGGCCTCGTCGGCGCCTTCACGAGTGCCCAGAATTGCCGCAACCACCTGATCCGGTGCGCTGAAGGTTGCCGGGTCTTCGCCGTCGGTGACGCCGAAGTTTTCCTCATCGACGGTGACGCCGTCGGCGTTTTCCCCCTCAACCAGCACCATGCGGACCGTCGTGGGTGCCATCGACACACCAAGAACGGTTTCCACAACTCCTCCATGTTGTTTGCCAGCGGTCCACTAACGGCAGGGTTCAGCGCATCGGCTGGGCTCCCCACCACAAGACTCATCGCCGCACCCCGGTGCGGCGTTACCGCTAACGAAGTTAGCTGGGCTATATGAAGTTCTAGTCAGAGAACGGTCGCCCCCGCTGACCCTTCATGCCGACAGTACCCCGCCACTGCCATGGCGGACGACTTAGTGGTGCCCGCCGCCTCCGCCGTGGCCGCCGCCACCACCGAAGCCGCCGCCTCCACCAAAACCGCCTCCGCCGAAACCGCCGAAGCCGCCGCCGCCGAAGCCGCCGCCGCCGAAGCCGTGGTCACCCCCACCGAAACCGCCGAAGCCGTGGTCACCCCCACCAAAGCCGCCCGGAGCTCCGCCATCCCCGTGGTTGCCGCCGAAACCGCCGAATCCGCGGTCAGCACCAGTGCCATTGCCGCCAACAGGGTTGCCCGGCATCCCCGGTGCGTCCGGAGCATGCATGCCCGGCATCCCCGGTGCCTCCGGAGCCGGCATGCCCGGCAACCCCGGTGCCTCCGGAGCCGGCATGCCCGGCATCCCCGGTGCATCCGGGGCCATGCCCGGCATCCCCGGTGCATCCGGGGCATGCATGCCCGGCATCCCCGGTGCATCCGGGGCCATGCCCGGCATCCCCGGTGCCTCCGGAGCCGGCTGGTGGACTGGCACCGGCTGGTGAACTGGCCACGGCTGGTGAACTGGCCACGGTTGGTGGACTGGCACCGGCTCATTGACCGGAGGCTGCGGCTGCGGCAGCTGCACCGGCGGCTGGGGTGCGGGGAAATGCCCCGGCGGCGAGCCCGGCAACTGCCCAGGAGGATGCAACCCCGGCAGGTTGAACGGAAGAGGATTAACCGGCGCTGGCGGAGCCACGTGAATCGGCACGGGCAACGGGATCAGCACAGGCACTCGGGGAGCGACGACCGGTGCCGGCGGCGCGGCCGGAGGCGGCGGGATTACCGGAACCGCAGCAGGGGGAGCCGGAATCGGAGCGTTCGCCAGTCGAGGCGCCACCACCGGCGCCGGCAGGCGATCGACCTGCGGCACCGGGGCGCTTGCCGGAGCCGGCGCGGGCGCCGGCGCTTGCGGGGTTGGGATAAGAAGGTTTTGCAGCGGCCGGGGCAGCAGCGCAACAGCACTCGGCCGGATACCGAGTGCTAGCGAGACCTCCAGCGCCAAGACTGCGGCAACAGAGGCCACCATCAATACGGTGCCGACGAGCAAAACCGGCCGGCGCTCGTGATGCTCGGTGCTGGCCAGATCCAGGAGGGTGGTCTCGGCTTCGGCTTCCTCATCCGGGTCGGCGCTATAGGCGAGGTCCTCCTCACCCAGCTCGGTGCCCGGCGGAACATCCGGCACCGCAAGGTATCCCGGGGACACCGCGTAGGGATCGATCACGCCGGTGACGGGATCTTGCGCGCAGGCCAGGGCAGCGGTCGACGACGCAAACATCGGCGCGCTGGCCGACGCCAGCGCAGCACCCCAAGCCAACGCTGTCTCCGGCTCTTCCGGTGCGCTCACCGGAAGCGACGTCACCGCCTCCAACTGCGGCTTGAGCGCCGCGATGTCCACACCAGAACCGACGAGGAACAGGTGTTGAGGATGGGGCTCCAGCCCGTCCAAGCCGGCGACCAGCCCGGCCAGCTCCGCAACAGTGTCGACGCTGGAAATGGACTCTTTGTGGACATCGGTGATGGAACCGTCGGCGGAGTCGACGACGGCCAGCGTCGCGGTGTCGGCTTCCACGAACAGCAGGGCGGTGTGCGCGTTGCCGGTAGCGCTGCCCACCATCTGCGCCAGCGCGGCCGCAGCCATAAAGGCCGAGACCAACATGACGTTTTCGATCTTGCGGGTGGCCAAGGCCTCGCGCAGGGTCGCAGCGTCCACCGGGTTGGTCCAGGTCACTCCCGTCGATGCCAGCACATAGCCAGCTTGTGTGGCGTCTTCCCGACTGCCCAATATCGCCGAGATCACTCGATCGGCGGCGCTCACCGTCGCTGCGTCGTCATCGCAGCTGATATCAAAATTGTCTTGGCCGACAGTGCGGCCGTCGGCGTTTTCGCCTTCCACCAGCACCATACGGACCGCTGTGGGTGCCATCGACATGCCGAGTACGACGTCCATCGCTCCTCCAAAGGCCCCCGTTAACCCCACGGTCTAAGCGGAGGAGTGCACCGCGCCGGCCGCCCATCTGTAGAGATGGTCGCGAAAAGGTCTATGCAGCGTTACAGCGCAAGTTATGAGGACCTTATGAAGTTCTGGTACGACCGAGACGGCGTCGGTCCGCGCTGACCCTGATACTTCGATCCCGCCCGCGCGCTGCCGTAGGGATGCTCGGCCGGGCTGGTCAACCGCAGGATGCACAGCTGACCGATCTTCATCCCGGGCCAGAGTGTGATCGGCAGGTTCGCGACGTTGGAGAGTTCCAGCGTGATGTGACCGCTGAAGCCGGGGTCGATGAAGCCGGCGGTCGAGTGGGTGAGCAGCCCCAGGCGCCCCAGCGACGATTTGCCCTCCAGCCGGCCCGCCAAGTCATCGGGCAGCGTGCACAGTTCCAGCGTCGAGCCGAGCACGAACTCACCGGGGTGCAGCACGAACGGTTCGCCGTTGACCGGTTCCACCAGGCTGGTCAACTCGTCTTGTTGCTGTGCGGGGTCGATATGCGTGTATCGGGTGTTGTTGAACACCCGGAACAGACTGTCGAGACGAACGTCCACGCTGGACGGCTGGACCAAGGCGTCGTCGAACGGGTCAATTCCCAACCGGCCGGCGGCGATTTCGGCCCTGAGATCACGATCGGAGAGCAGCACGCGACGAGCGTATCCGCTCGACTCGGGCTCGCGGAGTTGATGAACGACGCGACGCCGGGTGTTAGCCTTCCGAAGCACCGCGCCGATGTAGTTCAATGGCAGAACATCAGCTTCCCAAGCTGAATACGCGGGTTCGATTCCCGTCATCGGCTCCAATCTGAGCAGCCGCAACGCTGTTCGAACCCATCCAGCATCGTTTTTGGCACAGCCTGCATCTGCACCGACGCCTGCCCGTGCCGGGGCTAGTCACTGTGTTGTTGAATTCGACTCCGTTCCGAGATTGGTGCGTTGCGCAGTTGGAGCAGCAACCTATGCTTTTCCCGAGGATGCGACAAGGGAAGACGACCATCATGGCCGATAGGTTGCATGTGGATTTGGCGGCGCTGCAGACCGGCAGCGACCACATTGACAGCGCAGTCGGTGATGCCGCAGTGGATTTCATCGTCCACGAGGACGGGATTGCCGACGCCGCGCCGGGGTGGATCGGCGACTCAGCCAAGGCGCTCGACAAGTTGCTGGCCCACTGGCAAGTCAAGCACGCCAGTCATAAGCGCAACCTCGGGTCGCTGAACAACTTCGTTATCACCGCGGGTCAGGACTACACGACCAACGAGGACGCGTCGGCGCAGATGGTCCGCTCGATCAACCCCGGATGAGCCAACTAACCCCCAACGACGTCCGCCACTGGGATCCCGCTGCGATCCTTAAGGTATTCCAGGTCGCCGACGCACGGGCGGGCACCCTGCAACGGCTCGGGCAGGATTTGGGCCAGGTCGATGCGCAGCTACAGCAGTGGCAGGGCGAAGGCGGCGACGCCTTTCGGGCAGACCTGGGCAAGGCCCGCAAAGACATCGAGGCCGACGGGCGCCAGTCCAGACAGGTGGGCGCGGCGGTCTCAACCCTGTGGGAGGACGTGCAAATCTGCACGTCAATGATGAGCGAGATCGACCACGACGCGCAGGCCAACGGCTGGACCATCACCGACGACTGGAAAGTCGACATTGGCGACACCTGGCTGCTGATGGGATCCGAGGAAGCCGAGTTACAGCGCCAGATCCTGCAGTCCCACCTCGACACGCTCAACACCAAAGCCCACGCGACCGATCATGAGCTGGCCACCGCTTTGAACGCCGCCGTCGGCGAAACCCAGCTCGACTACAACGGGCGTGAAATCCCGCAAGCGCCACCACAACCGGG
>NZ_JBAPPI010000412.1:0-4255 GCF_049280035.1 Mycobacterium sp.
TTTGACTTTCGCCATGTTCACGCTGATCGCTCCGGTGCCGACGCCGAAATCGCCGCCGCGCCGCGCCAGGTGCGCAGCGTGCGCGCTGGCCACCAATGTCTTGGTCGGAATGCACCCGTTGTTGACGCAGGTACCGCCGATCAGCTTGCGCTCCACCACCGCAACGGTGTGGCCGGCGGCGGTCAGTCGGCCCGCCAGCGCGGGGCCGGCCTGGCCGGCGCCCACGATGATCGCGTCGAAACGCCGTATCACAGAGCGGCTGTTACCGCGGCAAGCGCGAACCCACCCAGCACCGCCACCGCATCCTCGAGCAGGGCGATCGGCAGGTCGTGGCCGTGCGAGGCGGCCAGGCGGGTGCGCGCCTGATAGCCGCCGAGCGTGCCGAGCACGGCCCCAATGACTCCGGCGCCGAGCGCGCTCCAGGTATACCCCCATGCGGTGCCGATGACAGCGCCCGCGAACGCGCCGAAGAGAATCCGGGCACCGAACGACGGTGGCGCCGTGCGTGGTGGTGTTTTGGGTTGTTTGTCAAGGAACAGTTCGCCGACCGCGAGAAGACTGAAGACGATGACGGCCGCCAGCGTGCCGACCCACGACGCCCAAGTGTGACTCAAGTTGATCCACTTCAGAAACGCGGCCCAGGCCACGACAGCTGGAGCCGTAAAGGAACGTAGCCCGGCGATGACACCAATTCCGAGAGCTAGTAGCAGAACATAGAAATGCGTCACGGCGACCCTCCTGGGGCTCGACAAAAGAACGCTGCTCTAGCGGGACGCTAACACAGCAAAGCCGGCTGCACCGGCGCATCCAAGATCAGAAGCGACAGAACCGGATATCCGAGGCCAGGATTGCCTTCGCTCCGATAGCGACCAGCTCGTCCATGGTGGCGTTGACATCCCGGCGCGGCACCAGCGCCCGTACCGCCACCCATTCGGGATCTGCGAGCGGGGCGATTGTCGGTGACTCCAATCCCGGTGTGATGGAGGTGGCTTCGTCGAGCACCGAACGCGGGCAGTCGTAGTCGAGCATCAAATACTGTTGACCGAACACCACCCCCTGGACCCGCGCGACCAGCTGGTCACGAGCGGAGGCTTCCGGCCCGGCGTCAGAGGCGTCAGGGGCAGCCTGTTCGATCAGCACCGCCTCTGAATCGCACAGTGTTTCACCGAAGGCCACCAGGTTGTGCTGGTTCAAGGTGCGACCCGAACCCACCACATCGGCGATCGCGTCGGCCACGCCCAGCTGCACGGAGATCTCCACGGCGCCGTCTAGCCGGATCACAGTTGCGTCAATCCCGCGGGCCGCCAAATCTTCTCGCACCAGGTTCGGGTATGCGGTGGCGATTCGCCGGCCGGCCAGGTCGTCGATGGTCCAATCGCGTCCGGCCGGCGCGGCGTAACGAAAGGACGACGACCCGAAACCGAGCGCCAGTCGTTCGTGCACCGGCGCGCCAGACTCACGGGCCAGATCCCGACCCGTTATGCCGAAGTCGAGCTCCCCCGACCCGACATAGATTGCAATGTCTTTGGGTCGCAGGAAAAAGAACTCGACGTGGTTGTGCGGGTCGATGACGGTCAAATCTTTGGGATCGGTCCGACGACGATAACCGGCCTCAGCGAGAATCTCGACGGCCGGCTCGCTCAGCGCCCCCTTATTGGGAACTGCCACCCGCAGTCGCGTCGAGCCGTTCCGATGCAGCGCCACCATCACAGCTTCCGGTACACGTCATCGAGCGTGAGCCCGCGGGCGATCATGAGCACCTGGGTCCAATACAGCAACTGACTGATCTCCTCGGCGAGTGCGTCGTCCGGTTCGTGCTCGGCCGCCAACCACACTTCACCGGCCTCCTCCAGGACCTTCTTGCCCACCGCATGCACTCCAGCGTCCAGCGCGGCCACGGTGCCGCTGCCGGGCGGGCGGGTGCGGGCACGCTCGCCGAGTTCGGCAAACAGATCCTCAAAGGTCTTCACGGGCAGCGATTGTTTCATGGGCGGCTAAGCAAAGTCACGGCGGTTTCCGGTCGGGGACACCTCGTCGGGCATGTCTTCCAGGGACACCCCGTTAGTCTCCCGGACCCATCTCCACACGAAAAAGAACGACAGCACCGCACACAGCGCGTAAAAGCTGTAGGCCACGACGAGCGTGTGCCGCAACGCCGGGAAGGTCACCGCGATGGTCCAGTTGGCCATCCACTGCACGCCCGAGGCCAAACCCAGCGCCGCCGACCGGATGCGGTTTGGGAACATCTCGCCCAGCAGTACCCACAGGACCGGTCCCCAGGAGACGGCGAACGCTACGACGAACAAGTCGGCAGCGACCAACGCGATCACCCCGGCGGCTCCGTCCAATTGTGGCCGACCATTGACGATGGATGCTCCGGCGAACACGACTGTCATCGTCACCAGCATCAATGACATTCCCGCTGATCCGGCCAGCAACAGCGGCCTGCGGCCGACTCTGTCGATCAGCGCGATCGCCACCAACGTGATCGCGACATTGATCCCGGTGGTCACCAGCGCAATGGTGAACGACGACTTCTCGCCGAATCCCACCGCCTCCCAGAGCACATCTGAGTAGGAGAAGATCACGTTGATACCAACGAACTGCTGAAAGATGGCCAGCCCCAGGCCCACCCAGACGATGCTGTACAGCCCGCCGGTCGGCTTACGCAGATCGCGCCAGGACGGTGGTTTTTCCTGCTCCAAGGAGCCCGCGATACGAGCGATCGTCACCTCCACGTCGCGCGGGCCCAGCAGTTGCCCCAGCACTTGGCGGGCTTGTGAAATCTCTTGTCTGCCAACCAGGTAGCGCGGCGACTCGGGGATCGTGAAAAGCAACGCGAAGTACAGCAGCGCCAGAATCAACTCGCCGAGATAAGTCCAGCGCCAGGCCGCCAGGCCCAGCCAGAGCGGCTTGCTCGCACCGCCCGCGATGTGGAACGGCACCCAGGTCAACGCCATCGCTCCGAAAAGCCCGATGACGATGGCGAGCTGCTGCAGTGAGCCAAGCCGGCCACGGAAGCGCGGGGGCGAGATTTCGGCGATGTAGGCCGGAGCCGCAACCGATGAGAAGCCGATCCCGATACCGCCGATGAAGTGGAAGGCGATGAATATCCAAATGCTGGTTGCCAACCCGGCGCCGAGACCGCACACGAAGAACGATGCCGCCGAGAGCTTCATCATTGAGAGGCGGCCCAGCCGGTCGCCGATCCGGCCGGCCCACACCGCCCCGATCGCCGCACCCAGCACCACCGATGCCGCGGCGAAACCCAGCAGAGCGTTGCCGATGTGAAAATCGGCCTGCAGCGCCTTGACTGCGCGGTTGGTGGTCGAGATGTCGTAGCCGAACAGGAATCCACCGATCGCGGCCACCGTCGCGTAACGAACAGCGGACCGGAATGCGGCCCGCGCGGCGCGCGGGTCGACGGGCAGATCTTCGTGCGGAGCCGTCCGCCCACTTCCGAAGACGCCGTCACCACTCATGAGTGTTCCTCCATCCGCAAGCGGTCCCGGCGACCTCAGAGCGCGGCCCCCAGTACACCACTACGGCCGAAGGGTCCAGTGCACAAGGTCAATTCGCGATAGTGAGAACGACTGGATAGGCTCGCAGCCTTCTCCGTCGGCTCTCGGCTCCGCCAGTGCGAACTCAACCAACGTAGGGCTCAGTCCTCCGGGTTGTAGCCGAGGTTGGGGCCGAGCCAGCGCTCGGCTTCCTGCAGGGTCCAGCCCTTGCGCTTCGCGTAGTCGGCGACCTGGTCCTGGGCCATCCGGCCGACCACGAAGTACTGCGATTGCGGGTGCGAGAAATACCAGCCGCTGACGGCAGCACCGGGCCACATCGCCATCGACTCGGTCAGCTCGATGCCGGTCCGCTCCCGCACGTCCATCAACTTCCAGAGCGTTCCCTTCTCGGTGTGCTCCGGGCAGGCCGGGTAGCCGGGGGCAGGGCGGATTCCGACGTACTTCTCACCGATGAGTGCCTCATTGTCCAGCTGCTCGTCGGGCTGGAAGCCCCAGAACTCCTTGCGGACCCGTTGGTGCATCCGTTCGGCAAACGCCTCCGCCAGCCGGTCGGCGAGCGACTCCAGCAGGATCCCGCTGTAGTCGTCGTTGGCTGCCTTGTACTCCGCGATCTTGTCGTGGCTGCCGAGCCCAGTGGTGACGGCGAAGGCGCCGACGTAATCCGCCAGACCGGTGTCCTTGGGCGCGATGTAGTCGCCGAGCGACCGGTTCGGGATGCCGTCCCGATGCTCGCC
>NZ_JBAPPI010000413.1:0-16857 GCF_049280035.1 Mycobacterium sp.
CGGCACCACCGCAGAGCATTTCGCAAAGATTGGCTATAAGAACCACAAGCATTCAGTCAACAACCCGTACGCGCAGTTCCAGGAGTCCTACACACTTGACGACATCCTGGCGTCGCGGATGATCTACGACCCGCTGACCAAGCTGCAGTGTTCGCCGACCTCCGACGGGTCAGGCGCGGCGATCCTGGCCTCCGAGGCGTTCGTCGACAAGCATGGCCTGGCCGGCCAGGCGGTGGAGATTGTCGGACAGGCCATGACCACCGACTTCGCCAGCAGCTTCGACGGCACCTGCAAAGGCCTGATCGGCTACGACATGAACGTGCAAGCCGCCCAACGGGTTTATGACCAGTCTGGTCTGGGGCCCGCAGACTTCCAGGTGATCGAGTTACACGACTGCTTCTCGGCCAACGAGCTGCTGCTCTACGAAGCGCTGGGCCTGTGCGCCGAGGGCGAAGCGGGCAAGCTGATCGACAACGGCGACACCACCTACGGCGGACGGTGGGTGGTCAACCCGTCCGGCGGGCTGATCTCCAAAGGTCACCCGCTGGGGGCCACCGGCTTGGCGCAGTGCGCCGAGCTGAACTGGCAGCTGCGGGGCGCCGCCGACAAGCGGCAAGTCGACAACGTGACCGCGGCACTGCAGCACAACATCGGGCTGGGCGGCGCCGCCGTCATCACCGCGTATCAGCGGGCCGAACGCTAAACAGAACCACCGACCTAGGAGGAACCACCGTGGGACACATCGAAGCCACCCGAGAACTGTCGGCCAGCCCCGAAGCGTTGTGGGCGACGGTCAGCGACCTCGCCAACTGGGACAAGTGGTTCACCGTGCACGAGAAGTGGCTGGAGGAACCACCCGCCACGCTCAGCGAAGGGTCGAAGCTGACCGCCAAGATCGTGATGCTGGGGATGGCCAACAAGATCGAGTGGACGATCGAATCGGTGGACGCCCCGCGCAGCCTGGTGCTTGGCGGCACCGGAATGGCCGGCGTCAAGGCGCAGTTCACCTTCACCATCGACCCGGCGGACAGCGGCTCCAAATTCACTGTTCTCGGGGATTTCGAGGGTGCGCTGATCAAGGGTGCGCTGGGCAAGGCAGTGGAGAAGGACGGCGTCAGGCAACTCGACAAGACGCTCGACCAGCTCGACGCGCTCGCCTCGGCAGGGATTTCTGAGGCCTAAGCATGGCGACTGAGCAGATGGAGTTCGACGACACCGGGCTGAACCGCTGGACCGACGACGAGCGGTTCGAGGTCACCAGGGAGCGACTCGCGGAGTACGCGGCGGCCACCAACGACCCCATCGAGGCGCACCGCAGCGGGGACGTTGCGCCGCCGGTGTTCGCGATCGTCCCCGTTTTCGAGGCATTGCTCATGCCGGCTGTCGACGTGATGCCGATCGAGGCGATCCCCCGAGTCGTGCACGGGGAGCAAGACTTCCACTTCCACCGGCCGATTCGCCCGGGAGACAAACTGGTCTCGCGCGGCAAGATGATCGGATACCAGGGACTGGAGAAAGGCACCCGCGCCGCGATCGTGCTCGAATGCCGCACCGAGGACGGTGAGCTGCTCAACGAGCAGTACGTCACCACGTTCGTGCGGGGCTTCAATGTCGGCAAGGCGGTCGGCGAACTGAGCCCCGACCACAAGTTCGATGAGAAGCTCCGGGAGCGGGCGCCGGTAGCCAAGGTCGTGCAGCACATCGACAGCGACCAGACCTTCCGCTATGCACCTGCCGCCGGCGATCCGATGCCGATCCATCTTGATGAGGAGGTGGCCAAAGACGCCGGGCTGCCCGGAATCATCGCCCACGGGCTGTGCACCATGGCGTTCACCTCGTGGGCGGTGCTCAACGAGCTCGCCGGCTCGGATGTCAACCGGCTCAAGCGGTTCGCGGTCCGCTTCTCCAAACCGGTGCTGCCCGGCGACGACTTGGAAACCCGGATCTGGGCTGTCAGCAGTGCCAACGGAACCAGCAGCTACGCGTTCGAAACGGCCCGCGGCGATGATTTCGTGATCACCGATGGGCTAGCGGTAATAGCCGACTGACAACCTGACTTACCAGAGGAGTCCTATCAATGGGTGCATTAGAGGGCCGGGTCGCGGTGATCACCGGCGCAGGCCGTGGCATCGGGCGTGAACACGCACTGCTGTTCGCGAGGGAAGGGGCCAAGGCCATCGTCAACGACCTCGGTGGCGACAACGCCGGCAACGGCGCCGACAGCGGGCCGGCGCGCGACGTGGTGGAAGAGATCGTGACCGCCGGCGGCACCGCCGTCGCCAGCACCGAGAACGTTGCGACCTGGAGCGGCGCGGAAAGCGTTGTGCTACAAGCTATCGCCGAGTTCGGCCGACTCGACGTCTTGGTCAACAATGCCGGCATCCTGCGGGATTCGTTCATCGCCGGCATGGAGGAATCGCATTGGGACGCGGTGATCGCCGTGCATTTGAAAGGCCACTTCGCGATGCTGCGGCACGCCGCCGCCTACTGGAAGGCGCAGTCAAAAGCCGGTGATCAACCCAACGCCGCGGTGATCAACACCGCATCGGGCTCCGGGGTGACACTGCCGAATGCCGGCCAAGCCAACTACGGTTCGGCCAAAGCCGGAATCGCGGCGATGACGCTTATCGCCGCCGAGGAACTCGAGCGCTACGGCGTTCGGGTGAACGCGATCGCCCCGATCGCCCGCACCCGGCTCACCCTGGCCACCCCCGGCATGGGTTCGCTGATGGCCGAACCGGACGAGGGCGAGCTCGACCTATTCAGTCCGGCGAACATCTCCCCGCTGGTGGCCTACTTGGCGACGGAGAAGTGCCCGATCACCGGCAAGGTGTACGCGGTTCAGGGCGGGGCGATTTCGGCGCTTTCCGGTTGGCACGACGTCGAAACCATCGAGACTGATGGTCGGTGGCTGATCGACGACATCGCTCGCCGCCTACCGCAATAACAACCGGGCTCAGGAGCAGATGATGTTCGAATGGTCTGACACCGACCTGATCATGCGCGACGCGGTGCGGGGGTTCATCGAGAAGGAGATCCGGCCACAGCTGGACGCATTGGAAACCGGTGAGCTTTCGCCGTACCCGATTGCGCGCAAGCTGTTCAGTGAATTCGGCCTGGACGTGCTGGCCGCCGAAGCGGTCAAGACGATGCTGGACAAGGAGCGCGCCGGCGCAGGTGAGTCCGAGAAGCGGTCATCAGCAGGGTTGGGAAATCTGGGTGCGCAGGCGTCGATGGCCGCGGTGCTGGTATCCGAACTCGCCGGGGTGAGCATTGGATTGCTCAGCATAATCGGTGTCAGCCTCGGCCTGGGTGCGACGACGATCATGAGTCGCGGCACGCTCGCCCAAAAGGAGCGCTGGCTACCGGAACTGATGACGCTGGAAAAGATTGCGGCGTGGGCGATCACCGAGCCAGACTCCGGCTCGGATGCCTTTGGCGGGATGAAGACCACCGTGCGGCGCTCCGGCGACGAAGATGGGGCCTACCTGCTCAACGGACAGAAGACGTTCATCACCAACGGCCCGTATGCCGATGTCCTGATTGTCTACGCCAAACTCGACCAAGGACTGGCCGAAGGCCCCGGGGACCGGCGCAACCGACCGGTGTTGCCGTTCGTACTCGATGCCGGCATGCCGGGGCTGACTCAGGGTAAGCCGTTCAAGAAGATGGGCATGATGTCATCGCCGACCGGCGAATTGTTCTTCGACAATGTCCGGCTGACACCTGACCGGCTGCTCGGCGAGACCGAGCAGCACACCGGCGGGGACGGTCGGGAAAGCGCGCGGGCGAACTTCGCGGCCGAACGACTCGGCGTCGCGCTGATGGCGTTGGGGATCATCAACGAATGTCACCGGCGCTGCGTCGACTACGCCAAAACCCGCACCCTGTGGGGCCAGAACATCGGTCAATTCCAGCTCATTCAGCTCAAGCTGGCCAAGATGGAAGTTGCCCGGATCAACGTGCAGAACATGGTGTTTCAAACGCTGGAGAAGATGCAGGCCGGCCGGGTGCCCTCGCTGGCCGAGGCGTCGGCGATCAAGCTGTACTCGTCCGAGGCCGCCACCGACGTCGCGATGGAGGCCGTGCAACTTTTCGGCGGTAACGGCTACATGGCCGAGTATCGGGTCGAACAGCTGGCCCGCGACGCGAAGTCGTTGATGATCTACGCCGGCAGCAACGAGGTCCAGGTAACCCACATCGCCAAGGGCCTGCTCACCGGATGAACACCGCAAGGCGTTCAAAGGCTCTGTGGCGCAGATCGATCGCCGCGTTCGACCGGTTGAGCTATGTTCCGATCACGCGGCTGACTTTCAACATCATGCTCAACGTGTTGGTGTCGCAACGGTGGCTATTCGCCGGGGTGCGCCCGGCGGCGGACTATCTGATTGCCCGCACCGCCCCGGTGGTTCCCGGCGTTCGGGTTGAGCCGGTCTCCACACCGGTGCGAGGGGAGTGGGTGTGGGCCCCGGAGGCTGACGACGGCGTCGGGGCGATCCTGGTGCTGCACGGCAGCGGCTACCTGATCTGCTCGTCGCGCACACATCGCGGGTTCGCGTCGCATCTGTCTAAATACTCCGGCATGCCGACATTCGCCATCGATTACCGGCTGGCACCCGAGCATCCTTTTCCAGCAGCCGAAGACGATGCGTTCGCCGCATATCGTTGGCTGCTTGCGCAGGGCCACGATCCGGCGAAACTTGTCGTCGCCGGGGACTCGGCCGGTGGGCACTTGGCGGTTGCGCTTGCCTTGCGGCTGCGCAGCGAAGGGCTGCCCGCCCCGGCAGCGCTTGCGCTGTTCGGCCCGCTGATCGATCCGGCATACCGGGCGTGCATTGCCGACGTGCGCACCCGGCAACAGCCGCTCGATCCGCGAGCGGCTGCGCGCGCAGTCGCGCTGTACGTGGGTGCCCATGATGCCGCAGACCCGCGGCTGTGTCTGCTGAATGCCGATCTGGCCGGTCTGCCGCCGATCCAGGTGCATTACGGTACAAGGGAAGTCATGCGTGCCGACGCTGAGGCGTTCGCCGCTCAAGTGGTCGCGTCGGGTGGTCGCTGTGAAAAGCAGGTGTGGCCGGGTCTGATGCATGGCTATTGGCTCTGGCCGCGTGACCAAGGACGGACCAGTCTCGAGACGGCCGGATTGTTTCTTCGTGCCGCGGTTGCCGAAGCCGACACCGCGTCGTGAACACTTCGCTACCCATGCTCGCCAAGGCGGCGGATCGGCTCGTCGCAGCCGGCGTGTTGTTCCGCCGCGGGATGGTCGACCCGGTACGCCCCGACCAGGCATTGCGCGCGTTCCGGGCTATGCGGCGCTACGGCGCGTTCGGCGGGCTCACCGCCTACACCGCAGCTCGTTACGGTGACGCACCGGCTATTACCGACGAAGACGGCACAATCACTTTCCGTCAGCTCGACGAGACATCCAACGCCTTGGCGCGCGGCTTAGCAGCCAAGGGAATTCAAGCCGGCGGGGTGATCGCGGTACTACACCGCAATCACCGGATCATCATGGTGACGCTGAGTGCGGCGAACAAACTCGGCGCTAGGACGGTGCTGATGAACACCGGCTTCGCCGGCCCGCAGCTGACGGATGTGTCTGCGCGGGAACACGTCAGCTGCATTCTTGCCGACGACGAATACGCTGACCTGCTCGACGTGCTGCCGGAAGCAACGGTGCGGATTACCGGTAGCCAATTGCGCGAGCTGATCGAAAGCCAGCCCAAGGCGTCGCTACCTGCTCCGTCCCGGCCGGGCGGCATGGTGTTGTTGACCAGTGGAACCACCGGAATCCCAAAAGGAGCGCCGCGCAACCGGATTGACCCACTGCAGTCGGCGCAACTGCTCGACCGAATCGCCTGGCCACGCGATGGCGCCTACTGCGTCCCGGCGCCGCTGTTCCACGCCACCGGCCTGGCGACGTGTGCGCTGGGCTTCGCGCTGGGCAACCAAGTTGTGCTGGCGCGGCGATTCGATCCCGAATCCACTCTCGCAGCTGTCGCGAAGCATCGCGCCGGCGCTCTGATCCTCGTCCCGACCATGCTACAGCGTATCCTCGACCTGGGCCCCAAGACGCTCGCCCAATACGACACCTCTTCGCTGACAGTCGTTTTCGCCGCCGGCTCGTCGCTGTCTCCGGACTTGTGCCGCCGTACCGCCGAGGCGTTCGGCGACGTGCTGTACAACCTGTACGGCTCGACTGAGGTGGCGGCTGCCGCCGTCGCGACGCCGCAAGAACTTCGTGCCGCGCCGGGCACCGTCGGCCGCCCGCCCGTCGGTTGCCGGCTGGCCTGCTATGACGAACATCGCCGCAAGATCACCGAACCCGGGCGGGTGGGCACCCTGTTCGTGTCGAGCGGCCTGAGCTTTTCCGGGTACACCGATGGCCGGAACAAGGAAATCGTCGACGGGCTGTTGTCCACCGGCGACACCGGGCATTTCGACGAGACCGGGCTGTGGTTCGTCGATGGCCGCGATGACGACATGATTGTCTCCGGAGGCGAGAACGTCTTCCCGCTCGAGGTTGAGAATCTGCTCGATGACCATCCCGGCATCGTTGAGACTGCGGTGGTCGGTGTCGACGACGCCGACTTCGGAAAGCGGCTCGCCGCTTACGTTGTCAGCCGGTCAGATGCCAACCTGGACGCCGACGACATCAAGGCTTACGTGCGATCCCACCTGGCTCGCCACAAGATTCCTCGCGACGTGGTCTTCGTGCAGGAGTTGCCGCGCAACGAAACCGGCAAGCTGCTGCGAAATCGGCTGGTCGACAGGTAGCACACGTTAAGGAGGTACCAGGTCAGCATGAAGACAGCGCTGAGAGGTCGGGTCGTTGCAATCACCGGTGGCGCGCGCGGGATCGGGCTGGCCACCGCACAGGCGTTCACCGCCGCCGGGGCCAAGGTAGCGATCGGAGATCTCGACGCCGATCTTGCCAAGCAAGTCGCGGCCGGCATTTCAGGCGACATGGTCGCGTTGCCGCTCGATGTCACCTCGCCGCAATCTTTCGCCACGTTCCTCGACGACGCGGAGCGTGTTCTCGGACCGCTCGACATCTTGGTGAACAACGCGGGTGTGATGCTCACCGGCGAGTTCCTCGCCGAATCCCGGGCCGTTGAAGACAGGATGGTCGACATCAACCTGCGTGGCGTGATTCTGGGTTGCAAATTGGCGGCGGAACGGTTCATACAACGCAGCGGCGGAAACATCATCAATATTGCGTCGGTGGGGGGCATCGGCGGTTTTCCGGGCGTTGCCACCTACTGTGCCACCAAGTTCGGTGTGGTGGGCCTGACCTACGCGCTGCGCGAGGAGCTGCGCCCGCACAACATCCACGTCTGCGCGATCCTTCCGGGCGTCGTGCATACCGAATTGTCCGCCGGCCTCCAGCTTTCTAAAGCGGTGGAGAACTTTATTTCGGTCGAGCCCGAAGATATTGCCGCGGCTGTGATCATGGCCGCGCGGACCCACCGCGCCATGTCCTATGTGCCGCGCAGGCTTCGGCTGGTGTTCCGGACGGCGCTATCGATGCCGGAACGCCCGCGCCGGTTCCTGACCAGAGTCACCCGGGCCGAGCAGGCGTTCCTCGCGATGGATCAAGCCACCCGGGATGCCTATCACGCCCGGGCCACCGCGGGCGGAGACAGCTAGGGCGTAGGCGTACAGCGCCGCGCTACTGCGCGACAATCCAAATCGCTTGTGCGGCAGGACTTCCCAGGTCGACCGTGGTGGGTGTGCCGTCAGCGGATTCGACCGCGATGGAGATCATTCCGGCGAATTCGCGCCGGGTCAGCACCCGCAGCCGCGAATCGAGGCTGAGCCCGATGCTGTCGAAATAGCGCAGCATCTCGGGGTCTTTATCGGATATCCGCGCTACCGTGCCGGCGTCGCCGTCGGCGCATGACCACAGCTGGCGAGCCGGTGGCGTGGGCACTTGCCCGTCGGAGCCGGGGATCGGGTCACCGTGCGGATCGCGCTGAGGGAAGCCCAGCTTGGCGTCGATGCGCGCCACCAGCCGGTCGGACACCGCGTGCTCGAGCACCTCGGCCTCGTCGTGCACTTCGTCCCAGCTGTAACCGAGCTCCTTGACCAGGAAGGCTTCCAGCAGTCGGTGGCGGCGCACCATCGCCAGCGCCGCCCGGCGCCCCGACTTGGTCAGGGTGACCGCGCCGTACTTCTCGTGGTCGACCAGACCCTGCTCGGCGAGTTTGCGGATGGATTCCGAGGCGGTGCTGGCGGACACCCAGAGCTTCTCGGCCAGCATCTTGGTGCTGACCTTCTCCCGCGACCACTCCTGGGCATTCCAGATGACTTTCAGATAGTCCTGGGCAACCGTGGTGAGCTCGTTGGGCTCCTCAATGGGGGGGTCAGGGCGCACAACGGAAGTTTAAGCAATCCTCACCTGATCTGGGGCTCTCGCACGACCAGCCGCTACCTTGCGCCGTAGGCTAACTGTTGTGCAACGGTGGCGCGGCCAGGACGAGATACCCACGGACTGGGGCAGATGCGTGCTCACCATCGGGGTGTTCGACGGTCTGCACCGCGGGCACGCCGAGCTGATCGAGCACGCGGTGAAATCGGGTCGCGCCCGGGGCGTGCCCACCGTGCTGATGACGTTCGACCCGCACCCGATGGAAGTGGTCTTCCCCGGCAGTCACCCCGCTCAGTTGACGACGCTGACCCGGCGTGCCGAGCTGGCCGAGGAGTTCGGCATCGATGTGTTTCTGGTAATGCCGTTCACCACGAATTTCATGAAGCTCACGCCAGAGCGATACGTCCACGAATTGCTCGTCGAAGACCTGCACGTAGTGGAAGTCGTGGTGGGTGAGAACTTCACCTTCGGCAAAAAGGCTGCCGGTACCGTCGACACGCTGCGCCGCGCCGGCGAGCGATTCGGGTTCGCAGTGGAATCGATGTCACTGGTTTCTGAGCATCACGACACCGAAACCGTGACGTTCTCGTCGACCTATATCCGGTCCTGTGTCGACGCTGGAGACGTGGTTGCCGCCGCCGAAGCGCTGGGCCGTCCACACCGCGTAGAAGGCGTGGTGGTCCGCGGCGACGGACGCGGCACCGAGATGGGTTTCCCCACCGCCAACGTGGCGCCGCCGATGTACTCCGCCATCCCGGCGGACGGCGTCTACGCCGCCTGGTTCACCGTTCTCGGGCACGGGCCGGTGACCGGCACGGTGGTGCCGGGCGAGCGCTACCAGGCCGCGGTGTCGGTGGGCACTAATCCGACCTTCTCGGGGCGCACCCGCACCGTCGAGGCGTTTGTGCTCGACACCGCCGCTGACTTGTACGGACAGCATGTGGCGCTGGACTTCGTCGCGCGGATCCGCGGGCAGAAGAAGTTCGGATCGGTGAAGGATCTCATCGCCGCGATGGGCACCGACACCGAGCGTGCCCGCTCCCTGTTATCTGCCGGTTAACCTGCAAGTTTCCGGTCGATCGGGCGCCCACTGTTAGACTCCCTGGCGACACGGCGCGTGCTGCAGTTCGCGGCGGCCGCAGCCTGGATCACGTGGCGATCGCCAGCGCGGCAAAGCCGGGCGCAGCGGGTCGTCACGGGAATCACCGGATCGCGGACCGATTGATGGAGATATTTCGTGGCACTGACTGCCGAGCAAAAAAAGGAAATCCTGGGCTCTTACGGCCTGCATCAGACCGACACTGGATCCCCTGAGGCGCAGGTCGCCCTGCTGACCAGGCGGATCGCCGACCTGACCGAGCACCTCAAGCTGCACAAGCACGACCACCACTCACGCCGCGGTCTGCTGCTGCTGGTGGGACGCCGGCGCCGGCTGCTGAAGTACGTCGCGCAGATCGACGTGGAGCGCTACCGCTCACTGATTGACCGGTTGGGTCTGCGTCGCTGACGCTCCCGCAGGAGTAGGAATCGCCAGGTCGGCGTGTAGAGTAAGGACGTTCTGGGCCGGATCGGCCCGAGCAGGTGCGGCGCGCGCGATCCGCGCGCACCGTCCCAGCGAGTCACAAGGGGACCTGCATCGCGCGGTCTTCGGTAGTGGCTGCCGGGCTCCCGAATCGGAGCAGGTCGGCAGCTTCGATCGACGGCCGTAGCTGCATCCAGGCTCTGGAAACCTCCGGGTTGAGCGTGATCACGCGAAACAGCTGAATAAATCCAGAGAGGCCGCACGGACACTTATGTCTGTAGCTGAAATTGACCAAGGCGTGTTCGAGTCGACCGCCGTCATCGACAACGGGAGCTTCGGCACCCGCACCATTCGTTTTGAGACCGGTCGGTTGGCTCAGCAAGCCGCCGGCGCCGTCGCCGCCTACCTTGACGACGAGACCATGCTGCTGTCGGCGACCACCGCCAGCAAGAACCCCAAAGAACAATTGGACTTCTTTCCGCTGACCGTCGACGTCGAGGAGCGGATGTACGCCGCGGGCCGCATCCCCGGCTCGTTCTTCCGTCGCGAGGGCCGGCCTTCTACCGACGCGATCCTGACCTGCCGGCTCATCGACCGCCCGCTGCGCCCGTCGTTCGTCGGCGGCCTGCGCAACGAGATCCAGGTCGTGGTGACGATCCTGAGCCTGGACCCCAACGAGCTCTACGACGTGGTGGCCATCAACGCCGCATCCGCTTCCACCCAGCTGGCCGGCCTGCCGTTCTCCGGCCCGGTCGGCGGTGTGCGGGTGTCGCTGATCGATGGCACCTGGGTGGCATTCCCGACGGTCGAGCAGGCCGAACGGGCGGTGTTCGACATGGTGGTGGCCGGACGGGTGGTGTCCGGTAGCGGCGAGAACGCCGACGTGGCCATCATGATGGTCGAGGCCGAGGCCACCCAGAACGTCATCGAGCTGGTCGCGGGCGGCGCCCAGGCGCCGACGGAAGCCGTTGTGGCACAAGGCCTGGAGGCCGCCAAGCCGTTCATCGCGGCGCTGTGTACCGCACAGCAGGAGCTGGCCGACGCAGCCGCGAAACCGACCGGTGAATACCCGGTGTTTCCCGACTACGGCGACGACGTGTACTACTCGGTGTCCTCGGTGGCCACCGAGGAGCTGTCTGCCGCGCTGACCATCTCCGGTAAGAACGAGCGCAACGACCGCACCGACGAGATCAAGGCCGAGGTGCTCGCACGGCTGGCCGACACCTACGTCGGCCGGGAGAAGGAGGTCGGTGCGGCATTCCGCGCGCTGACCAAGAAGCTTGTGCGACAGCGCATCCTGAGCGACCACTTCCGCATCGACGGCCGCGGCGTCACCGACATCCGCGCGTTGTCGGCAGAGGTCGCGGTGGTCCCGCGGGCGCACGGCAGTGCGCTGTTCGAGCGCGGTGAGACGCAGATCCTGGGTGTGACGACCCTCGACATGGTCAAGATGGCCCAGCAGATCGACTCGCTGGGGCCGGAGACCTCCAAGCGGTACATGCACCACTACAACTTCCCGCCGTTCTCCACCGGGGAAACCGGTCGGGTCGGCTCGCCTAAGCGGCGCGAGATCGGTCACGGCGCGCTGGCCGAACGGGCGCTGTTGCCGGTGCTGCCCCCCGTCGACGAGTTCCCCTACGCCATCCGTCAGGTCTCGGAAGCGTTGAGCTCCAACGGTTCCACCTCGATGGGCTCGGTGTGCGCCTCGACGCTGTCGCTGCTGAACGCCGGGGTTCCGCTCAAGGCGCCGGTCGCCGGCATCGCGATGGGTCTGGTGTCTGACGACGTCGAGGTCGAAGGCGGAGGCACCGAGCGCCGTTTCGTCACCCTGACCGACATCCTGGGCGCCGAAGACGCATTCGGCGACATGGACTTCAAGTGCGCCGGCACCAAGGACTTCGTCACCGCGCTGCAGTTGGACACCAAACTCGACGGGATCCCGTCGCAGGTGCTGGCCGGTGCGCTCGAGCAGGCCAAAGACGCCCGGCTGACCATCTTGGAGGTGATGGCCGAGGCCATCGACGCTCCCGACGAGATGAGCCCGTACGCGCCGCGGGTCACCACGATCAAGGTGCCGATCGACAAGATCGGCGAGGTCATCGGCCCCAAGGGCAAGATCATCAACGCCATCACCGAAGAAACCGGCGCGCAGATCTCCATCGAGGACGACGGCACCGTGTTCGTCGGTGCCACCGACGGACCTTCGGCGCAGGCCGCGATCGACAAGATCAACGCGATCGCCAACCCACAGCTGCCCAAGACCGGCGAGCGATTCCTCGGAACGGTGGTCAAGACCACCGACTTCGGTGCGTTCGTGTCGCTGCTCCCGGGCCGCGACGGGCTGGTGCACATCTCCAAGCTCGGCAGGGGCAAGCGCATCGCGAAGGTCGAGGACGTTGTCAACGTCGGCGACAAGTTGCGCGTGGAAATCGCCGACATCGACAAGCGCGGCAAGATCTCGCTGGTGCTCGTCGCCGAGGAAGCCGGAGAATCCGGCGACGGTAACGCAGCAAGTCCCGCCCCGGAGACCGCGCCCGCCGATGCCGCGACGGCCAGCAGTTAGCCCGGGGACGCAGCCGCTGCGACGCGGCAGGCACAGCGCCGAGCCGTCTTCCGCGTTCCGCCGCACCACCCTGCCCGGGGGGTTGCGTGTCGTCACCGAATACCTGCCCGGGGTGCACTCTGCGTCGGTCGGGGTGTGGGTGGGCGTCGGATCGCGCGACGAGGGCGTGACCGTGGCCGGTGCCGCGCACTTCCTGGAGCATCTGCTGTTCAAGTCCACCCCGACGCGCACAGCTGTCGACATCGCGCAGGCGGTGGATGCGGTTGGCGGTGAGCTGAATGCGTTCACCGCCAAGGAGCACACCTGCTACTACGCGCATGTGCTCGACAGCGATTTGGAGTTGGGCGTCGACCTGGTCGCTGACGTGGTGCTCAACGGACGCTGCGCCACCGACGACGTCGAGCTCGAGCGCGACGTCGTGCTCGAGGAGATCGCGATGCGCGACGACGATCCCGAGGACGTACTGGGCGACATGTTCCTGGCGGCCCTCTTCGGTGACCATCCGGTGGGCCGTCCGGTAATCGGGAGCGCGCAGTCGGTGTCGGCGATGACGCGCGCTCAACTGCATTCGTTTCACATGCGGCGCTACACACCCGAGCGGATGGTCATCGCGGTGGCCGGCAATGTCGATCACGACGACGTGGTGGCGATGGTCCGCGAGCACTTCGGGCCGCGCTTGGTCAGGGGTCGGGGGCCGGTGCCGCCACGCAAGGGCACCGGGCGGATCACCGGTCGTCCGCAATTGACGTTGGCCAATCGCAATGCCGAGCAGACCCACGTCTGTCTGGGGGTGCGCACGCCTGGCCGGCATTGGAAGCATCGGTGGGCGCTGGCGGTGCTCAACACCGCACTCGGCGGTGGCTTGAGTTCGCGTCTGTTCCAACAGGTTCGGGAATCCCGCGGGCTAGCGTACTCGGTCTACTCGTCGGTGGACATGTTCTCCGACAGCGGTGCGTTGTCGGTCTACGCCGCGTGCCTGCCGGAGCGTTTCGCCGAAGTTGCGCGGGTGACCACCGAGGTGCTCGAGGCGGTGGCACGCGATGGCATCACCGAAGCGGAATGCCGGATCGCCAAGGGTTCGCTGCGCGGCGGGCTGGTGCTCGGCCTGGAGGACTCGAATTCACGGATGAACCGCATCGGCCGTAGCGAACTCAACTACGCTGAGCATCGAAGTATCGACCGCACGCTGCAGGAGCTCGACGAGGTCACCGTGGACGAGGTTAATGCGGCGGCCCACCGAGTGCTGGGCAAGCCATACGGCGTGGCCGTTCTTGGTCCGCATCAATCGAAAAAGTCGCTACCCCAACAGCTTCGAGCGATCGCAAGGTAGGGCCATGGTACTGGGGTTCTGGGATCTCGACGTGCCAATCGTTGGAGCGCCGATGTCGGGTGGCCCTGGTACCCCGGCGCTGGCAGCGGCGGTGTCCAACGCCGGCGGCCTTGGTTTTTTGGCCAGCGGTTATGTGAGTGCGGAACGTCTCGCCGACGACATCGCGGCCGCGCGCGCCGCGACCACCGGCCCACTGGGCGTCAATCTGTTTGTGCCGCAGCCCAGCGTCGCCGACGTCTACGCGCTGGACCACTACGCGGAGGCGCTCGACGAGATTGCCGAACACTACGAAGTCGAGATTGGTTACCCCCGGTTTGGTGACGACGACGGCTGGCAGCAAAAACTTGAGGTGGTGGCCGATCTGCGGCCGGAGATGGTGTCGTTCACCTTCGGTGCGCCGTCACCGGACGTGATGCGGTGGTTCGGCGCCCTGGGAATTCTGCTTTTCAACACCGTGACGTCGGCCTACGAGGCCGGAGTGGCCCTCGCTGCCGGTGCCGATGGTCTGGTCGTCCAGGGGCCCGATGCCGGCGGTCACCGCGGTACCTTCGCGCCGGACATGGACCCCGGTAGAGAGTCGTTGCACGAGTTGCTTGCCCGGATCCGTAGCGCCCACGATGTCCCGCTGATCGCAGCAGGCGGGCTCGGCACCCCCGAAGACGTCGCCGCCGTCATGAACAGGGGAGCAGTCGCCGCCCAAATTGGCACCGCACTACTGCTCAGCGACGAGGCGGGCACCAACGCTGCACATCGCTCCGCGCTGCAGCATCCAGAGTTCGTCAAAACCATTGTCACGCGGGCATTTTCGGGTCGGTATGCGCGTGGTTTGGAGAACGACTTCACCCGGTTGCTCGACGAAGTGGCGCCGCTGGGTTATCCCGAGGTCAACCAGATGACCTCACCGATCCGCAGGGCCTCGGTCGCGTTGGAGGACCCGCACGGCACCAACCTATGGGCGGGAACGGCTTACCGGACCGCGCGCACCGGGTCGGCAAAGGACATCATCAACACCCTCGGCGACGTGTAAGGCAGCGGTCATGGGCGCCGGTCCTTCTCATCGCTTCGCTCGGCATCGTCGTCGGCGCACTTACACCTGGGGCTTGCGCTGTGCCCACGGCTTAGCGACTTCCAGTTGGCTGGCCACTCGGAGCAGGACGTCTTCGCGTCCATAGGCGGCCACCAACTGCACCCCGACCGGCAGCCCGCCATCGGTCCACACAACCGGCACGTTGATCGCGGGCTGCCCACTCATGTTGTACGGCGGGGTGAATGGAATGAACTGCCCTGAGCGTTCCATGCCGTCCATCGGGTGATCGGGGTTGTTGACAATGGTGCCCAGCGGCAGCGGAAGCTCGGCCACCGTCGGTGTGAGCAACAGATCCCAGCCATCGGCCCACCAGGTCTGCAGCGCGCGGCGGAACTGGGTGGTGGCCGATAGCGCAAGCGCATAGTCGATGGCGCTGAGGTGCGCGCCGTAGTCGGCCTGTATGCGGTTCATGGGTTCGAACTCGTCCTCGGCGAGGGGGCGTCCGAGCTGTTCTTCGAACCGCCGCAGGCTGACACCCATGTTGGTGCTCCACATGGCCCCGAACCGGGAGATGACCGTCGCGTCCTCGAGCGCTGCGGGCCATGCTTGTTCGACCGTATGGCCAAACGACTCCAGCAATGTGGCGACTGACCGTGCGGCCGCGGTGCACTCGGGTGCGACGGCGCCTCCTTGCGGATGGTGGTCGAGCAGGCCGATGCCTAACCGGCCCGGGTCGGCGCCAACCTCGTCGACATACGGGCGCAAAGGAGCAGGCGCGATCACCGTGTCGCCGATCGCGGGTCCCCGAACAGCGTCGAGCAGCGCGGCCGTGTCGCGCACCGTACGGCTCACGCAAAGCTCCACTGACAGCGCTGTTTCGTCGCGGATCGGGCCAAGCGAGATCCTGCCCTGGCTCGGCTTCAGGCCGACCAGGCCGCAACACGAGGCGGGAATCCGGATCGAGCCGCCGCCGTCGCTGGCGTGCGCGAACGGGACCATGCCGCTGGCGACGGCGGCCGCTGCGCCACCGCTCGATCCGCCGGGCGAACGACTGGTGTCCCACGGGTTGTGGGTCGCGCCCCAGGCGAGCGGTTCGGTGGTCGGCACGCTGCCGAGTTCGGGACTGTTGGTGCGCCCGGCGATCACCAAACCGGCGCGGCGGTACCGGCTGACCAACGTGGTGTCGGCGTCCGAGATCACCTTCGCGTTTTTGAGCGCGACGTTGCCGTTGCTGATGCGCTGACCGGCATAGCCGGCGAACAGGTCCTTGATCAGGAACGGCACGCCGCGGAACGGCCCGTCGGGCAGCTCGGCGCGGGCTGTGTCGCGGGCATGATCGAACCACCGGATTACCACGGCGTTGAGGACGGGGTCGATGCGCTCGATGCGCTCGATGGCCGCTTCGAGCAACTCGAGCGGCGTCACCTCACCTTTTCTCACCAAGGCGGCTTGGTCGACCGCATCCATCCAGCGGGTGTCATCGGCGAGTGAACTCACGCGGTCTGTGTAGCACAGCGGCTGATAGTCCTGCTCCTCACCGGGCCGTACCGGCCCGCATCGTCGCAGGACGTTAGGCCAGCACGTCCGCGGGTTCGGTGAACGGCAGCTCCAGGTCGGCGGCCACACGCTGAGACAGCAGCGCTCCGTCGTGCGTCGAAAGCCCTTTGGCGAGTGCAGGGTTCGACCGGCAGGCCGCTTTCCAGCCGTGGTCGGCGAGTTCGATCACATAGGGCATGGTGGCGTTGGTCAACGCGAACGTCGACGTTTTTGGCACCGAAGCCGGCATGTTCGCCACGCAGTAGAACAGCGTGTCGTATACGGCGAACGTCGGGTCGTCATGGGTCGTCGGATGTGAGTCTTCGAAGCAGCCGCCTTGGTCGATCGCGATGTCGACCAGCACCGCGCCTGGCTTCATACGCGCGACAACAGAATTGGATACCAACTTGGGCGCCTTGGCGCCCGGCAACAGCACCGCGCCGATGACCAGGTCGGCGTCTTTTACGGCTTGCTCGAGTTCTAGGGCGGTCGAGTAGCGGGTCTGCAC
>NZ_JBAPPI010000414.1:0-11402 GCF_049280035.1 Mycobacterium sp.
GTGCCAGTCCCAACGCGAGCGGAGGAGGGATCGGGGCGATGGGTGCGGGAATGCCGGCCAGCCCGGCCAAACCCGCTAAGCCCGCCAAGCCGCTCGCACCCAAAGGGACAACAGCCAGCGGAGCCAACGGGACGGTCAACAGCGGCAGGACGGTCGGAATCAGCAGAAGAGTGGGCTCGAGCAGCGTCTTGAGCAACGCGATGGTATCGGTGATGACCGTGCCGATGGCTTCGACAGTGGTGAATACCAGGGTGAAGCCGATGGTCGCCGGATTTCCCGAAGCGACCGCCGCGGTGAGATCCGCCCCGATAAACGCGAAGGTTTGCGACAGGAAGGCGACATAGGACCCGATATCCATCGGATAGCCGAGGGCGAACGCGATATTGAACGGGTCGAGGAAGATGAGCGGGTTACCGAGCTCGGCCAGATAGGGATCGAATCCGGAAAAGAGCGATGCCAAGTAGGGGTCGTTCAGCAGGTTGTTGATCAACGGCTGCAAGACGTTGTTGTAGAAATCGGTGTACCCGATGTCCTGCAACCATTGCAGCCATTGATCTTCCGTATCGGGGGGCAACGAGCTTGAATCGGCGGTGGTCGCCGCGGCCGCAGTGGATTTCACGACCTGAGGTGCCGGCGGGGTTTGCGGTGATGCAGTTACCGCGGCGGTGGCCACACCCTGATAGGTACTCATCACGGTGGCGGCCTGAACCCACATCCGCGCGTAGTCGACTTCATTCAAAGCGATCGGAATCGTATTGATACCAAAGAAATTCGTTGCCAATAGCACCGCGTGGGTAGCGTGGTTGGCGGCCAGCTCGCCCAGGGTCGGCATGGTCGCGAGCGCGGTGGTGTAGGCGGTGGCCGTGGTTTCCTGTTGCGCGGCAGTCGCGGCAGCGTCGGCGCTGGCCTGCGTCAGCCACGCCAGATAGGGCGCATGGGCGGCCACATACGCTTCGGCGCTCGGGCCCTGCCACGCGCCGGCCTGCACGCCGTCCAGGACGGCGGTCAGTTCTGCGGCAGTTTGGCTGTATTCGGTGCTGAGCGAGCTCCACGCCCCGGCGGCTGCCAGCAGCGAGCCGGGGCCCGGGCCACTGCTCAGCAACGCAGAATGGACTTCCGGCGGTGCGGCCATCCAAATCGGTGCGGTCATCGATCGCCTCCCTCAGCCAGCACGCAGTCGCCGCATAGCCCGCCGCCGGGCGCGCGGTAGTAAAGGCAGCAGCTGGTCCGGCGGTAGCCAGAGCCATTGAAACGAACTGCGTCCGAGAGCCTTTCGTCGCCGCACAACTCGCGAGCCAGTTGCCATCCGGTGCCTGAGGCGGCGTGGCCGTCGAAGACCCGCGCGGCGCCAAGCAGTGCGGAGGCCGCATTGCCTCGCAACAACTTGCCCGAGATCGGCCCGAGTCGCCGCAGCGCCGCGGTAAGGGGCGTCAGATGCTCCGCGAGGACCATGTCGGCCAGTGCCGACGCCAGGTTGTCACCTTGCCAGGCGACCGGGTGCTCGATATGCAGCTGAATTTGGCCGTCGGCCTCCCCGAACAGCAGATGCTCGGGGTCGAGGTCCAGTAGCAGCCGGCGGCCGGCCAACGCGCCCAGGCCGATCGACCACAACCGCGCGGCGAAGCCGAGGAAGAACGTCGACGCTGCGACCCGCTGCTCGGTGGCATCCATGCGTGCCTGCACGCGGCTGATGATCCCGTCGAGCAAAGCGATGTCGGTGTAGAGCTGCTGTACCGGGCGCCAGCCATGTTCGACGGCGCCGATCCCGACCGCGAAATAGCCACCGAAGCGTGCTAGCTCGGTGAGTAGCGCGACATTTTGCGCCTCGGAGACGCCGGCGAAATGCGGACCTGCCATGGACGCCCAACAACTCTCTCGGGGTCGACCGCCCCGGGTTGCAGGATGCGACGACGCGAGTGTCCTGGCTCTCGGATCACTGCTCGCCTCGCCTTCCGGCTCGCGGCCGTGGCGTTTGAGGTTCGCTCCCCGATCACAGTGGCGGGACCGCGCCGGATTCGCACCGGCTTCCTACATCGTCATCGCCTTACGGACGACATTGTCGCACTTCGCTCAGTCCAAGCGGTAACGAACCAGCCGAGAACTGCCGCCAGCCGCACCTCACCCCGCGCTGGCGCTCAACGCGTCGACTGCCGCGTCGATGTTCGGGATGACCGCGGGGCCGTAGCGGGCGACAATCTGGCCGAGGGAGCGGGCCAGGTGCGGCCCCACCGCGTCGGCCAGCAGCACCTCCTCGCCGATCACGATGCCACCGACCACGTGTGCGGCGTTCAATCGGTCGTCGCGAGTCACCTCGTAGCGCCAGTCGCCGATCTGCAGCCGTGCGGCTTGGGATCGGAACACCCCCCGACGGGCGGGGGTGTGCGCGACGCCCGGCAGCCCGGCGAAGACGCTAATCACCAACCCGATGCCGCCCGGTCCGGCCAGCGCACCGGCGACGGTACGGCTCACTCGCTCGGCGTCGAAATCCGCCATCATTCGTTCATGGCGAGTACGAACGACGGCTCGATGGTTTCGGCTGTGCCGCTGCGACGCACGGCCGTTCCGGCCGCGTAGAACTCCACCGTGTGGTAGCCCCAGGCATAGTTCTGGATGGCGAAATGCACCCCGACGACTCCTGATGCGCCGTCGCGCTCGGCTTCGCTTTGCATACGCGACATGGCCAACTCGCGCGCTTCGTAGTTTCCCTTCGTCCACTGCGGCATCTCGACGTTGCGGCCCATCTGTCGCAGGGTCTGCAGAAAGCCCTGCGCGGCAATATGAAAGACGCAGTTGCCCATGACGAACGCCACCGGCGCATAGCCCGATCGAAGTAGGGTCGCCATGTTCTGTCCCGAGAGGTGACTGGAGAAAGCCTGCCCGTTACCCCGCTTAAAGGCCCCTGGTTTAGGGGTGTAGCGCACCGCCGTTCCGACCGCGATGAATTCCAGGTGCTCTGATTCGGCGCCGTGCTGGCGCCAATCCAGGCGGACACCCACCACGCCGTCGGCGCCCAGCGCGTCGGCTTCGGCCTGCATTCGGGACATGGCGTTCCAGCGCGCCCGGTAGGTCGCCTCGGTGAGCACGGGGAGCTCGGATTGTTGCCGGATGCCGGCGAATTGATATCCCACGTGGTAGACCGAGACACCCATCACCAGATCGAGTGGCTCGAAACCGGCCCCATGCAGGATCGCGAATTCGCTGATCGACAGGTCCGACGTGAAGACCTTGTCGGCATGCGACAGCCGTTCGCTGGCAACGGGGTCGAGCGGGGTCGATGACACGTGGGTATCCTTTCGCCGGTTGCGCACATCGTACGAGGCCGATGTCGGACTGGGGACGCTTCTACCGCGGTTGGTCAACCCGTAGCCTGCCAGTGGCCCCCGACCTTCGCTCAGTCCAAGCGGTAACGAATCAGCCGAGAACTGTTTGCGACGACGGCCACCGACGACGCGTTGTGCATGATCGCGGCCAGCACCGGCGACAAGGCGCCGCCGGCGCCGATCAACAGCCCAGCGGCGTTGACCGCGATCGACATGCCGTAGTTCTGCCGGATCACCTCGACCGCGCGGGCGCCCAGATCGCCCACATCGAGCAGGCGGTTCAAATCGTCGTTGGCCAAGGCGACATCGGCGGTCTCGACGGCGACGTCGGTGCCGGCCAGCCCCATGGCGATGCCGATGTTGGCGGCTGCCAACGCCGGAGCGTCATTAATGCCGTCGCCGACCATGCCGACGATGTAGCCCTCGTCCTGAAGTTGGCGTACCACTTCGAGTTTGTCCTCGGGCAGCACCTCGGCGCGCCACTCGTCGATGCCCAGCTCACCGGCAACCACCGTGGCGATGTCGGGATGATCACCGGTGAGCATCACGATTCGGCGAATTCCGTTGCTGCGCAGCTTCTTCAGTACATCGGGTGCTTCGGGCCGGACTTCGTCGCGCAGGCTGATCAGCCCGACCAGTGTGCCGTCCACTGCGAGCAGCAACGGGGTTTCGGCCTGGCGGCGCAGCGTGTCGACCCAGTCGGCTGCCTTTTTGGAGACCTTGACGTTCTCCGAGCGCAACAGCGACGGGCTGCCGAGCAGCAGCGTTCGTCCATCGGCCCAGGTCCGCATGCCTAGGCCGACCAGCACCTCGCATTCCTCGTGTGGCGGAATGATGATGCGGCGTTCCTCGGTGGAGCGGATCACCGCCTCGGCCAGCGGGTGGCGGGAATGCAGCTCCGAGCTGGCGGCATAGGCGAGCACCTGCTCCGGCTGCCAGTCTTTGTGCAACGCAATAATATTCGTTACAACTGGGCGTCCGACGGTGAGGGTGCCCGTCTTGTCGAAGACGATCGCATCCGCCCGACTGGCTTGCTCGAGGTGCGACCCGCCCTTGATCAGGATGCCGCGGCGCGCGCCGTTGCCGATCGCCGCGCTGATCGCGGTCGGCGTCGCCAGACCCACTGCACAAGGGCAGGCGATCAGCAACATCGTCATCGCGCGGCGGACGTCTCCGGTGATCGCCAGGGTGATCGCGGACACGATGAACGAGATTGGGACGAAACGACGAGAGAAGTTCTCGCCGACGGTTTGGATCGGTGCCCGATCGTGCTGCGCCTCTTCGACGCGGGTGATGATGCGACCGATGGTGGTTTCATTGCCGACGGCGCTAGCTCGGACGACCAGGCGCCCGCGCAGCACCACCGAGCCGGCGTGCACCGTTGACCCAGTAACGATACTGACCGGCAGCGTTTCGCCGGTGATCGCTGACTGGTCGACAACGGCGTCGCCGTCGACCACGTCGCCGTCCACCGGTATCGCCACGTGGTCGTGAACCACGACGTCGTCGCCGATCTGGATGGTGTCGATCGGGACCTGTACTTCGGTCCCTTTTTGTTCGCCGTCGGCCAGCCGGATCCATGCCGTGTCGGCGGTGCCGCGGAGCAGATCCGAGATGGCCCGCCGAGTCCGTCGCAACGTCAAATCCTGAAGGTACTCACCGATATTCAGCAGCCACAGCACGGTGAGTGCGACCACGTTCTCGCGCAACACCAGGCTGGCCACCGTCGCCGCGGTCACCAGCGCATCGGTGCCGGCACGTCCGGACCGCAGCGAGCGCAACGCGCCGCGAAGGAACGGATAGCCCATGAACACCGTCGCGCCGGTTGCGACCAGCCGGCCGCTCGGGCCCAGCAGCGGCGGTCGTTTGAAGACGTAGCGGCGCACTCCGAGTAACGCCAGCGCCGTGCCGCCGATCACCATGCGCAGCACCTCGGTGTTGCGGACATCGGCTGAGCGGGGTGTGCGCGCCGGGATCAGTTCGGCGGCAACATGTTCGGCCGACGTGATCGCCGCCAGCACCGCCTCACGGTCGCAGCGCCTCGGCGAATACCAGACGACCACAGAGCCGGTGTGCGGGTAGGCGTGCACCGCCCGCACCCCGTTCTGTCGATCGACCGCCTCTTCCACCGCGACGGCGCGCCGGGAATTCGAACGCACCCAGGGGACCTGCACCCGCATCCGCCCCGCCGCGTCCGAAACGACGCGCACGTCAGTGCTCGTGGTCGTCGTTGCCGATCGCCGGAGGCTGCGCCTCCTCGCCGATGCGTTCGCGGGCTTCGGCCACCACGTCGGCGACCTTCAGCCGGGCTGACTCCGCTGCTTCCTCGGCACGACGCGTTCCGCGCAGTCCCCACTCCGTCGCGCTCACGGCGGCGTTGTGAAGTGGAGCCTTGGCCAGGGCCTTACGCACAACCTCGTAGGCGCTGACCCCAACCAGTCCGGTTACCACCGTTCCGGCCGCCTTACCCAACAGCCCGTGCACCAACATCGCCTAACCTTCCTGCCGTCGTGCGTTGCCGGCCTGAAACTACCAGCCCTCCACGAAGCTAACATCGAAGTATTGCAATATCAATATGGATTACTCCTGGCGCTTTGGCGCGTCTAATCGAGGGTGCGGGTGACCTTCTCGGTTTCGATCCTGCGCGGCAGCGCGGCCGGATCGGGGTTGGCCACCTGCACCAGCGACCCGCCGACCATCAGGACCGCCAGCAGGCCTGCGGTCAAGTCGTCGGGCCGATCCCAGGACGCCGTCGAAAGCACCCGGTCGCCGGCCGTCAAACCCCTTGTGGCCGCAGCGTTTTGGCAGGCAGCCAGCACCTCGTCGACGGATCGGCCCGCCAAGGCCGGGCCAGGATGGCGCTCGGCGACAATTTGGTCGCCGTGCACCCGCACCGCGGTCGCATAGTCGGTGACCCCAATCGGCAGGTCGGGCGCCGGCCGGCCGAACGGGTCCAGTGACAGCACCGCTACCTCTGCGGCGCCGGTGGCGTCCGCCGCCGCCAGCCCGTCGACCGTGCACAACGCGACGTCCGCCTCGGAGCCGCCGAGCAGCACATCCGCGCCGATCCACCACACCCCGAACAACACCGCCGCCGTCTGCCAATGCGCCGGCAGCAACACCGCCACCCGGCTGGTCGGTCCGGCGCCCAACTCGTCGCGTAACAGGTTGCCGGTTTTGGCGGCCCAGTTGGCCAGTGTCACCGCGGAGAGCTCGATGCGCTCACCGGTGGCGTCGTCGTAGTAGGTGATGCGCGGGCCGACCGGGTCGGCGCGCAGCATCGGGTCCAGGATCGCTCCGCTGAGCGTCAGTTGACGCACTCGGGGTGCTCGGAGCCGGCGGTCAGGATCGGCGAGGGTGGGGGAGCGGTGTTGTTGGCCGAGTCAGGGTGCGACGAACCGGCCGCCGTCGCGGTCGGGCCGTCGCCCAAGCCCGCGCCCGGGCCGGTGTAGTCATTGGCCAGCACCACCCGAACCGATCCCGGCGGGACTGATGCATTGGCGATGACCGGAAGTCCGCCGAGATCTTTAGCGACCGCTTGCGCGCCCAGGTCGTCGGCCTTGGCGGCTTGCACCTGGCTGCCGGACACGTGGGCGGCGTCATTGTTGCCGACGGTGCCTGCGGCAAATCCCTTGGTGGTCAACACTTCTGACACCGACGCCGCAAGCCCGTTGATATCGGTGTCGTTGAGCACGTTGGCGATAGTCTTGCCTGGCGTATAGGCCAGCTCCTCGGTCTTGCCCTGCGCCTGATCGTGCAACAGGCCCGCGACCCAGTCTTGCACCTGATGGGGATCGACCCGCACCACGCTGTGCATGCCGTCGTCGCTCCAGCCGGACTCGTCGAGCACCGGGATGGTGGCGAAGGCGATCTTGCCGGCGGCCAGCTTCTGCAGCTGGTTCACGAAATCCATGATGTCCCAACCGGATGACAGCACCACCGAGCGTTGGATTGCCTGCTGCAGCCGGTTCATCGTCGAGGGGCTCGACAGTGTCTTGCCCGAGATCACCTGGTGAGCCAGCGAGGCCATCACCACCTGCTGGCGCACCACCCGGTCCAGGTCACCGCGGGGCAGGTCATGGCGCTGACGGACAAAGCTCAGCGCTTGCGGACCGTTGAGCTTCTGCCAGCCAGCCGGAAAGTCAGCACCCGAAAGTGGTTCGTAGACTGGCTCTTTGAGGCAGACGTTGACACCGCCGAGGGCGTCGGTGATCAACGCGAAGCCCAGCAGCCCAATCTCGGCGTAGTGGTCGACGGTGACTCCGGTGAGGTCGGCGACCGTCCTGATCAGCGCCTCACGGCCGGCCTCGGTTCCTTGCGCCTCGGCCTCGGCGGCCGCGACGCCGGATTCGACCAGGCTGACCCGCTTCTCTTCCTTGGTCTGGCCGTAGACGCCGTTGATTTTGGTCTTGCCCAGCCCGGGCGCCGAGACGTAAGTGTCACGCGGAATCGAGATTGCGGTCGCCGATTTCCCGTTGTTGGGGATACGCACCAGGATGATCGTGTCGGTGTTGGATGCCACCTCGTCCCCGGCCTTTAGCGCCGCCAACTCCTCGGCGCTTAGCGGGTTGCCGTGGGCATCGGTGCGGCTGTCCATGCCGACCAGCAGGATGTCGATCGCACCGTCGTCGCCGCCCTGACCCAGCGACGGAGCGAAGACGTGGAAGATGCCGTCCTCGAACGAGCGAACCTTGCCCCAGGCCACCCCGGTACCGAGCACCACCGCCACGGCCGCCACGGTTGCAATCACACGAACCACGCGTTCCCCAGGCATCCCACCAGACTACTTTCGTCACAGCAGTATCGCCGGTAGCGTGACTTCGGCGTGCCAGACTCGTGACATGCCGCGACGATCCAGAGCGAAGCGGATCGTGATTACTGGCGCCGGGGGGCAGGTCGGCGGTTTTTTGGCGACTGAGGCTGCTGGGCAGGGACGCGACGTGCTGGCGCTGACGTCGTCGCAGTGGGATATCACCGATCCGCAGGCCGCAGACCAGATCGTGCAGAGCGGCGACGTGGTGATCAACTGCGCGGCCTACACCAATGTCGACGCCGCCGAGGGCGACCAGGCGACGGCGTACGCGGTCAATGCGGCCGGCCCGGAGCGCATCGCACAGGCCTGCGCGCGCGCCGGCGCGCGGATCGTGCACATCTCGACCGACTACGTGTTCAGCGGCGACTTCGGCGGATCGGCGCCGCACCCCTATGAGCCTGACGACCAGACGGCGCCGTTGAGTGTCTACGGGCGGACGAAATTGGCTGGCGAACGAGCCGTTCTGGCGGCGTTGCCGGAAGCTGTGGTGGTCCGCACCGCGTGGGTTTACACCGGCGGAAGCGGTAAAGACTTCGTCGCCACCATGCGCAGGCTGGCCGCCGGTGACGGCGTCGTCGAGGTCGTCGACGACCAGACCGGCTCGCCCACCTATGTCGGCGACCTGGTCGCCGCGCTGCTGCAGGTGGTCGACGGGCAGGTGCACGGGTCCGTTGTGCACGCCGCAAACGGGGGCGCGGTGACCCGGTTCGGGCAAGCCCGCGCGGTGTTCGAGGGCGTCGGCGCCGACCCGGCACGGGTGGTGCCGATAAGCAGCGCCAGCAAACCGCGGCCGGCGCCGAGGCCGCCATATTCAGTGCTGTCGGCTCGACAGTCGGAACAGGCCGGCCTTTCGCCGCTGAGACCGTGGCGGGACGCGCTGGCCGAGGCGCTGTCCGCGGCGCCGGGCGGGTGACCGTTACCCTGCTACGCGTGAGTGACGTCCTGCCGGTGGTGACGGTGACCTATTCCCCGGGCCCGCATCTGGACCGGTTTTTGGCGTCCCTGTCGCATGCGACCGAGCGGCGGGTGAGCGTGCTGATGGCCGACAACGGCTCCACCGACGGGGCGCCGGAGGCCGCGGTGGAGCGCTACCCGGGCGTGCGGTTGTTCTCGACCGGCTCCAACCTCGGCTACGGCAGCGCGATAAACCGCGCGATAGCGCTGCTCGACGATGGTGACGAATGGGTTATGGTGGCCAACCCGGATGTGCAGTGGGGCCCGGGCAGCATCGACGCGCTGCTGGACGCTGCCTCGCGGTGGCCGCGTGCGGCGACCCTGGGACCGCTGATCCACGACCCCGACGGATCGGTGTACCCGTCGGCGCGCCATCTGCCCAGCCTGATCCGCGGCGGCATGCACGCCGTCGTCGGACCGCTGTGGAAGAACAATCCGTGGTCGGCGACCTACCGCCAGGAACGGCTGGAACCCAGCGAGCGGCCGGTGGGCTGGCTGTCGGGGTCGTGCCTGCTGGTGCGTCGCGCGGCCTTCGAGCAGATCGGCGGCTTCGACGAGCGCTACTTCATGTACCTGGAAGATGTCGACCTGGGCGACCGGTTCGGCAAGGCGGGCTGGCTGAACATCTATGTGCCGACGGCGGAGGTGCTGCATCACAAGGGCCACGCCACCGGGCGCGAGTCGGCGCGCAACCTGGCGGCCCACCACAAAAGCACCTATATCTATCTTGCCGACCGGCATGCTGGATGGCGGCGCGCTCCGCTTCGCTGGGCCATCCGGGCCGGGTTGGCCACGCGTGCGCGGCTGATGGTGCGCGGTGCGCGACGGGCAGAAGGGCGGCGGTGACCGCGCCGGCGACGATGCAGAGCGAAGCGATGAGGAGGAGCGGCGCATATGCCGTTGACACAGGTTGACGCGGTCGTTCTGGTCGGTGGCAAAGGGACCCGGCTACGGCCGCTGACGCTGTCAGCGCCCAAGCCGATGCTTCCTACCGCCGGGCTGCCGTTTCTGACCCACCTGCTTTCGCGGATCGCCGCGGCCGGTATCGAGCACGTCGTTCTGGGCACCTCCTACAAGCCTTCGGTGTTCGAGGCGGAGTTCGGTGACGGGTCCAAATTGGGTCTGCAGATCGAGTATGTGACCGAGGAACATCCGCTGGGCACCGGCGGCGGAATCGCCAACGTCGCTTCGCATTTGCGTCACGACACCGTGATGGTGTTCAACGGCGACGTGCTCTCCGGAGTCGATCTGGGACAGCTGCTGGACTATCACCACGAGCAGCAGGCCGATGTCACGTTGCACCTGGTTCGGGTCGGCGACCCGCGAGCGTTCGGCTGCGTGCCCACCGAAAATGGCCTTGTGACAGCATTTTTGGAGAAGACGCAGGACCCGCCGACCGACCAGATCAACGCGGGCTGCTACGTATTCTCGCGGGAGATCATCGATCGGATTCCGCGGGGGCGCGAGGTGTCGGTGGAACGGGAAGTGTTCCCGGCCTTGCTATCTGACGATGTCAAGGTGTGCGGCTACGTCGATGCCAGCTATTGGCGCGACATGGGCACACCGGAAGACTTCGTCCGCGGCTCGGCGGACCTGGTGCGCGGCATCGCTCCGTCGCCGGCGTTGCATGGCCATCGCGGCGAGCAGTTGGTGCACGACGGCGCGGCGGTATCGCCGGGCGCGTTGCTTATTGGAGGGACGGTTGTCGGGCGAGGCGCGGAGATCGGACCCGGTGCCCGGTTGGACGGCGCGGTCATCTTCGACGGCGTGAAGGTTGAGGCCGGCAGCGTGATCGAGCGGTCGATCATCGGCTTCGGTGCCCGAATCGGCCCGCGGGCGCTGATCCGCGACGGTGTCATCGGCGACGGCGCCGACATCGGCGCGCGCTGCGAGCTGCTGCGGGGAGCTCGGGTGTGGCCTGGAGTGGTGCTTCCGGACGGCGGGATTAGGTACTCCAGCGACGTGTGAGCGGCGTCGACCAGCAGGCATGGAGCGTAGTCGTCATCCGGCGCCGCTAGCCGACGGTCCCCGCCATACAGCTCGCTATGGCGTTCCGTGGGCGCCGTTGGAACCGGAGGGATTACCCGTACCGCCGGTGCCGCCCTTACCGCCGGCCGCAGTGCCCGGAGCAGTTGTGCTGGCGTTACCGCCGGCGCCGCCGTTGCCGCCCGCGTTCGGGTTACCAGCCCCGCCGTCCCCGCCGTTGCCGCCGTTGCCGCCGGTGGCGTTTCCCGTTCCCTGGCTGGTCGCAAAGCCACCGGCGCCGCCATAACCGCCAGTGGTGCCCGCGGCGCCGGCCCCGCCGTCACCGCCCT
>NZ_JBAPPI010000415.1:0-1672 GCF_049280035.1 Mycobacterium sp.
CTGATGAGGTGGCCGGTCCCGCGAAGGCCGGCTGGTCGGGGGAAGTTCGACAACCTCGGAGGGGTGGGCTGTCTAGCTCAGTCATCAGGACCTTGTCGCCCGGCTACGCCCCCCTGGCCGGGCGACAAGCCAATTGTGGCTGTCCCACCAGGCCGTCAAGCCAGATAGTCAGCCGGCAGCGAATCGAACATGAACTTCGTCATCCGCACCGCGTACTCCGAACTGCCGCCCCCGACGATCAGCGCGGCGAACGCCATATCGCCGCGGTAGCCGGCGAACCAGGCATGCGAGCCGCCGGGGAACTCGGCCTCACCGGTCTTCCCGAACACCGCACCGCAGTCCGCGATGTCCTTGCCGGTGCCGTTGGTCACCACCAGCCGCATCATCGGGCGCAGGCCGTCGATCACTTTCTCGCTGATCGGTGTGGTGTCGCCGGTGATCGTCGTCGTCCGCCCCTCAATCAGCTTGGGCACGGGCGTCTTTCCGGCGGCCACCGTCGCCGCGACCAGCGCCATGCCGAATGGGGAGGTCAGCACCTTGCCCTGACCGAAGCCGTCCTCGGTGCGCTCGGCCAAATCGACCGTCGGCGGCACCGAACCGGTGACCGTGCTGACGCCGTCCACCTGGTAGTCCAGACCGATGCCGTACTGGCTTGCCTCCTGGTTCAACCCGCGCGGCGGCATCCGGCTGGCCAATTCGGCGAACGTGGTGTTGCACGAACTGGCGAATGCCCGCGACATCGGCACCACACCCAAATCGAACCCGCCGTAGTTGGGGATGGTGCGATGCCCGATGTCGATCTCTCCGGGACAAGCCAACAGCGTGTTCGGGCTTGCTAAGTCGCGCTCGAGGGCGGCGCCCGCAGTGACCATCTTGAACGTCGACCCCGGCGGGTAAAGGCCGGTGGTGGCAAGCGGGCCGCCGGCGTCGGCGGCGGGATTCTGCGCGACCGCCAGAATTTCCCCGGTCGACGGTTTGATCACCACGATCATCGCCTGGCGACCCTGGTTGTCCACCGCGTGCTGGGCGGCGTTCTGCACGGCCCGGTCCAGGCTGATCGAGATCGACGCGGCCGGCGACGGCTCCATTTCGTGCAACACCGCCACGTCGACGGCGTTCTGGTTGACGCTGACCACCCGCCAGCCCGCCTGGCCGTCGAGTTGGTCGATCACCGACTTCTTCACCTGACTCATCAGCGCAGGGGCGAAGTGGTAGTCGGTCGGCAGCAGCTCGGCCTGCGGGGTGATCACCACGCCGGGCAGGTTGCCGATCGCGGGCGCGACGTTGTTGTTGGCGTCGGTGCGCAGCGTGATCAAATCCATCGGTTTACCCAGCGAGCTGGCCTGCTCGGCCAGCCGCTGCGGGTCGTTGAACGTGTCGTCGAACGGGTGCAGCGCATCGACGACCGCGCGGGCCGTGGTGATCAGGTAGCCGCCGGCCCGAGACGCGTCCAGCGTGTAGTGGTACAGGTAGCCGGGAGCCAGCACGTCGGTGCCACCGAGTTCGTTCACTGCGGCACGCCGCGGCGGGTCAGCCCGCAGCGCGAACGTCTGGTGCTCGCCGAGGCGAGGATGCAGGTCGGTGGTGCTCCACCGGACCTGCCAATGCCCTTCGTAGCGGGCCATTTTCAGCTGGCCGTCGTAGGTCCAGGTCCGGTTCTTCGGCAGATGCC
>NZ_JBAPPI010000416.1:0-1598 GCF_049280035.1 Mycobacterium sp.
GTACGACGACGTTGCGGCGGCGTTCAAGGATTACCGAACATATTCCTCCACGTCCGGTCTTGATTTGGCGATGGTGAGATCCGACAGTCCGCCGCCGAAGATCATTTTGTTCATGGATCCACCCGAACACCGGCGCATGCGCAGCCTAGTCAGCAAGGCGTTCACACCGCGTGCAATTCGGTCGCTGCGAGACACGGTGATCGACCTTGTGCGGCGATACCTCAAAAATGCCGATCCGCGCCGGTTCGACGTCATGCAAGAATTCTCCGGGCCGTTTCCGGTGGACGTCATTACTCGCATGCTCGGCGTGCCGGAGGAGCTCAGCCAGCAGGTGCGGACTTGGTTCGACGATGGCATGGGCCAGGAGCCCGGCCGAATGGAGAAGAGCGAGACCGCAGTACAGGCCCTGGCGGAAGCGGCTGCCTATTTCTTGGGCTTGGTGCAGGAGCGTCGCGCTCAGCCGCGGAACGACATGATCAGCACCCTCATCGCCGCCGAGGTCGAGCGTGCGGATGACGAAGCGACCAGGCTCGAAGACCACGAAATCGTGTTATTTGCAATGATGTTGGCCGCTGCGGGCACCGAAACCGTTGCCAAGCTCATCGGCAGTGCTGTGGCAGTCTCTGCGCAGAACCCCAAGCAATGGCAGAAGTTGCTCGATGACCGCAGCAAGATTCCTGCCGCGGTGGATGAAGTGCTCAGATACGACGGGCCGGTGTTGTACAACGTGCGCTGCACTACTAAGGAGGTGGCCGTGGGCGGAGTCACCATTCCGGCGGACAAGCCGGTGTTGCTGTGCCTCGCCTCGGCCAACCGCGACAGTGCAGCCTTCACCGAGGCCGACACTTTCGATGTCGAACGCGACCGCGGTCAGCCGCAGCACCTCGGGTTCGGGGGTGGGATCCACAGTTGTCTTGGGGCCGCACTGGCCCGGATGGAGACCGCGATCGCGTTAGAGCACCTACTCGACTTCATGCCCCGCTACGAGGTTATTTGGCAAGACTGCAAACGCGTTACGCCAACTTCTGTGGCCGGCTGGCAGCATCTCCCGGTTAGGGTGTTGCAGTGAGCATGTACCGCCTCAGTGGATTCGATGCCGGCTTGCTGTCATTCGAATCTCGTTTGCAGCCAATGAATGCGTGCACACTGGTTGAACTCGACCCCTCGACGATGCCGGGGGGATACAGCTTCGAGCGGTTTCGTGACAACCTTTCGGTGCGCATCAAGGCGGTACCGGAATTGCGGGCCAAGCTGGCCGACTCCGCGCTGAATTTGGATACGCCGGTGTGGGTAGAAGATCGCGACTTCGACCTCGACCGGCACTTGCACGTCGTCACGCTGTCGAGGCCCGGCGATCAGTACGAACTATCGGATGTCGTCGGGCGCCTCGCCGCGGTGCCGCTAGACCGGAGCCTGCCGTTGTGGGACATGTGGGTACTTCAGGGCACGGCCGATGACGAACCACACCAACATGTCGCGGTGCTGTTCAGGGTGCATCACGTTCTCATGGACGGGGTGACTGGCCGCGACCTGTGGTCGCGCCTGCGGACCACGCAAGCAGACCCGCCGTTGCCGGAACCGGTCGACGGTATCGGGGA
>NZ_JBAPPI010000417.1:0-5159 GCF_049280035.1 Mycobacterium sp.
CGCTTCGACATGGCCGTGCTCGAGGCCTATGAACCCATCGAGCAGCGCTGGCAGGAGCGATTGTCGGGGCTCGACGTGGCGGTCGACGAGATCCCGCGGATCTCGGCAAAGGATCCCGACAGCGTGCAATGGCCACCGGAAGTGGTCGCTGACGGGCCGATCGCGCTGGCCAGGTTGATCAGCGCCGGCGTCGACGTGCGGGGAAGTGCAACCCGGGCGCGAGTTGTGTTGTTCCGCAAGCCAATCGAGCGGCGCGCCAAGGATACCGTCGAACTCGCCGAATTGCTGCACGAGATCCTGGTGGCCCAAGTCGCCACCTATTTGGACGTCGAGCCGTCGGTCATCGACCCGACGATCGATGACGAGTGAGCCCTGCGGGCGATCGCAAGCTCGGCGTAGCCGGGCGCAGCGGGTCGCCCGCCGACTAACCGGTCAGATGATTCCGCGCTTGAGGCGGCGGCGTTCCCGCTCGGACAGACCGCCCCAAATGCCGAACCGCTCGTCGTGAGCTAAGGCGTAGTCGAGGCATTCGGCCCGGACCTCGCAGCCCAGGCAGATCTTCTTGGCCTCGCGAGTGGAGCCGCCCTTTTCCGGAAAGAACGCCTCGGGGTCTGTTTGCGCGCACAACGCGCGGTCTTGCCACTGGTCGGTCGGCACCGGTTCTGGATCAAAGACTTCGACCGCATCAGGGACTGGGACCAAACTCAAATGGGGCCTTGACGTTATCGATGTCATCGGCGAGCCGGTAGTGGTGTGCGGTGTGCCTCCCATTAGGCCCCGAAGGTACTCATAGGACATGCTCCGCCTCCTCACCTGGTTTCGGTTGATCGTGAATGTCACCACTGTTTTGATGTCGGCCATCTCGATTCGAACAAATGATCGAATCTCGGTCTGCGACACCGAATCCGGCCGGCCAACCGAAATGACACTGGTGTGATTACACACGGGTAAGCAGCGCTTTGCAAGCGATTCGGCAGATTTCCATACCATCTCGTGACCAATTTTTTGCGACACTGCAGCCATTGCCGCCCTGGCGTGTCGGTCACACCTACCCCACCGCGACCGTTAGGGCCGCTCACGGCCGGGCGTACTGTCGTCCGGTGTGAAGGTCACGGTTCTGGTCGGCGGGGTTGGCGGCGCCCGCTTTCTCCTCGGGGTGCAGCAGTTGCTCGGCCTTGGCCAGTTCGCCTCCGCGCCTGCGGCTGCCACCGACCACGAGCTGACCGCCATCGTCAACATCGGCGACGACGCCTGGATGCACGGGGTGCGCATCTGTCCCGACCTGGACACCTGCATGTACACCTTGGGGGGCGGCGTCGACCCGCAGCGGGGCTGGGGCCATCGCGACGAAACCTGGCACGCCAAGGAGGAACTGGCCCGCTACGGCGTACAGCCCGACTGGTTCGAGCTCGGTGACCGCGATTTGGCTACCCACTTGGTGCGCAGCCAGATGCTGCGGGCCGGCTATCCGCTATCGCAAGTCACCGCGGCGCTATGCGACCGCTGGCAACCCGGAGCCACGCTGCTGCCGGCCAGTGACGACCGTTGCGAAACCCACGTCGTCATCACCGATCCCGTCGACGACAGCCAACGCGCGATCCACTTCCAGGAATGGTGGGTGCGCTACCGGGCCAAAGTGCCGACACACAGCTTCGCATTCATCGGCGCGGAAAATGCCCACGCCACAGCCGAAGTCACGCAAGCTGTCACCGACGCCGACATCGTCCTGCTCTCGCCGTCAAATCCGGTGGTGAGCATAGGCGCGATCCTGGCCATCCCCGGCATTCGGGGAGCGCTGCGGTCGACCAAAGCGCCCGTCGTCGGCTACTCCCCGATCATCGGTGGAAAACCGTTGCGCGGCATGGCAGATGCGTGCCTGAGTGTGATCGGCGTGGCGTCCAACGCAGAGGCGGTGGGCCGGCACTATGGCGCGCGGACAGGCACCGGGATCTTGGACTGCTGGCTGATACACGAGGGCGACCATGCCGAAATCGATGGCGTTGCAGTACAGTCGGTGCCGCTGCTGATGACCGATCCGAAGGCGACGGCCGAGATGGTGAGCGCCGGCCTGGATCTCGCGGGTGTGGCGGCGTGACGGACCCGGGCGGTGCCGAGCACGGCACCGCGTCAGCTGTTGAGATTCTGCCTGTTACCGGGCTGCCCGAGTTTCGCCCCGGCGACGACCTGAGCGCGGTGGTCGCCGCGGCCGCGCCCTGGTTGCGCGACGGTGATGTGCTGGTGGTCACCAGCAAGGTGGTGTCCAAATGCGAAGGCCGGCTGGTTGATGCGCCCGTCGACGCTGAGGCTCGAGACACACTGCGGCGCAAGCTCGTCGACGCGGAGGCCGTTCGCGTGCTGGCCCGCAAAGGTCGCACGCTGATCACCGAAAACAAGCTGGGCGTGGTGCAAGCCGCGTCCGGGGTGGACGGGTCCAACGTTGATACGGGCGAATTGGCGCTGCTGCCAGTCGATCCCGACGCCAGCGCGGCGGCCCTGCGCGCCGGGCTGCGCGAGCGGCTGGGAGTCACCGTCGGCGTCGTGGTGACCGACACCATGGGCCGCGCATGGCGCAACGGCCAGACGGATGCTGCCGTCGGCGCCGCTGGTCTGGCCGTGCTGCATAACTACGCGGGCGCCGTCGACCGGCACGGCAACGAATTGTTGGTCACCGAGATCGCGGTTGCCGACGAGATCGCCGCCGCCGCCGACCTGGTCAAGGGCAAGCTGACCGCGATACCGGTGGCCGTCGTGCGTGGGCTGCCAGCCGGCGTCGTCTCCGACACCGGCGACACCGCGCGCCACCTGATCCGGTCCGGCACCGACGATTTGTTCTGGCTGGGCACTGCCGAAGCCCTGGAGCTGGGCCGCCAGCAGGCCCAGCTGCTGCGCCGCTCGGTGCGCCAATTCGCCGACGAGCCGGTGCCACCGCAGCTTGTCGAGGCCGCCGTCGCCGAAGCGCTCACCGCGCCGGCCCCCCATCACACCCGGCCGGTGCGCTTCATCTGGTTGCAGACACCCACGACCCGGATCAGGCTGCTGGACCGCATGCGCGACAAGTGGCGCGCTGATCTGTCCGGTGACGGCAAGCCCGCTGACGCTGTCGAACGAAGAGTGGCCCGCGGCCAGATCCTCTACGACGCACCGGAAGTCGTGATCCCGGTGCTGGTGCCAGACGGCGCGCACGACTACTCCGACGCCGCGCGCAACGACGCCGAGCACACCATGTTCACTGTCGCGGTGGGCGCGGCGGTACAGGCACTGCTGGTGGCATTGGCGGTACGCGGGGTGGGCAGCTGCTGGATCGGCTCGACGATCTTCGCCGCGGATCTGGTCCGCGACGAGCTGGGGCTGCCCGCCGACTGGGAACCGTTGGGCGCCATCGCCATCGGCTACCCAGAGCAGCCGCCCCCGGAGCCCCGCGACCCGGCGCCGGTCACTGATCTGCTGGTGCGCAAGTGAGCGTTCGGCAGTCGGCGATCGCGTTGCTGACCGAGTGGCCGGCACCGAACCCCGCGCAAGATTCACTGCGGCACGCGGTGTTGGCGTTTCTGGATGCGCGCGACGACGGTTGCCGTCGCGCGTGCGTGCCGGGACATGTCACGGCCTCGGCGTTGGTGCTCGACGACTCCGGCGGCCAGGTTCTGCTCACCTTGCATCCGCGACTGGGCCGCTGGGTGCAATTGGGTGGTCACTGCGATGACACCGACGGCGACATTGTCGCTGCAGCGCTGCGGGAGGCCACCGAGGAATCCGGCGTCGCCGACCTACGCATCGAGCCCGATCTGGTCGCCGTGCACGTCCACCCGGTCACCTGCTCGCTGGGTGTGCCGACCCGCCATCTCGATCTGCAGTTCGTGGCCCACGCGCCGGCCGGCGCCCAGATCGCGATCAGCGACGAGTCGATGGACCTGCGTTGGTGGCCGGCGGACGACTTGCCTGCGGGCTCCGACGAGGCGCTGGCGTATTTGGTCGCATGCGCGTCGAATGTGGGCTTGTGACACGCACAGCTCGAAAAACCGTGCATTAAGCCCACACTCGGCGCGTTAGACGTTGGTGGAGCAGCGATGCCTGCCGGACTCGGCCGCTTAGAAGCTGAACTGTGGCTGAGAGTTATCGGCATTGCTCGCCAGCTGCCCCGCAAATCCGGAACTACCGGCAATACAGGCCGCTGATCAGGAAAATAGTCCGCAAAATCGGACTGAGACGATCCGCTTGCAAACTGTGCGTTTTAGCCCGCAGCTATGTCTTAAGAGTTACCTTAATGCAACCTGAGATGGCGCCACGTGGCGGGGAGGCCTAGACCAACCGGGTCCGGACGACACCTCGGTCAGGTCTATTCGGACGGCCGAATTTGCTGGGTGGGCTTTCACGGGAGGTAGGGCCATGGCTCGTCACCGGCGCACTAAGCGGAATCAGCCGTCGCGGAAGGCCAAGGCCCGGCGTCGTCGGGTGGTCGGTCTGAGCGGTAGTGCCGGGGCGTTTTTGGCGTTCGGGCTGGGGCCGCTGGCTACCGCGCCGTCGGCGAAGGCCGATGTGTTCGACGACATCCTCGATTTGGCGGTGGGCTCGGCCGTCAGCTCGGCGGCGACGGCGGTCAACCCGACGGATTTCTTGGATCCCGGTGTGTTGAGCGGGCTGCTCGGGGAGCTGAGCACGCCGGCCGGGTGGGACACGCTGCTCACGGATTTCTCTAGCCCCAGCAGCTTTGACACCCTGTTCTCGGGGAGCTCTGCGCTTTCTGACACCGGCTCTGCGGCTGCGACGGCCGATTCGTCGACTTCGTTCCTGCAAGCACTCGAGCAGGACTGGATGAACAGCTCGTTTGGTCAGCAGGTCGACAGCGCGCTCAACACGTGGGCTGCGCAGTCCGATCCGGCCGCGGCAGGCGACAGCTGCGGGTTTATCTGTAACGGTGCTGATGGCACCTCGGCGGGAACGCTGGCGCAGGCCGATGGTCAAGACGGCGGGTTCTTGTTCGGTAATGGCGGTAATGGTGCAACCGACGCGGCCGGTCAAGGCGGCACCGGCGGCAACGGCGGACTGTTCTTCGGCGAGGGCGGTGACGGCGGGGCCGGCGGTAGCGGCGCTGCCGGGGCGCCCGGTGAGGTCGGCGGCACTGGCGGTGACGGTGGTGCGGGCGGCAACGGCGGGCTGTTCTT
>NZ_JBAPPI010000418.1:0-2336 GCF_049280035.1 Mycobacterium sp.
GGCTGCGGATGCGCCGCCATGCCGCAGCGACTTCAGCCGGCTCGGCGTGGGCCCAGCCCAGCGCCTGACACACCCCGTGTTTCCAATCGATTCCGCGCGGTATCACCGGCCACTCCGCGAGACCCAACCGGGCCGGCCTGACCGCTTGCCAGATGTCGACGAACGGATGCCCCACCACCAGCGTGTGAGCACCGCCCGGGCCCCGGCGGACCGCTTCGGCCAGCCGCGCCTCCTTCGAACCGGGCACCAGATGGTCGACGAGCACACCGAGCCGTCGGCCAGGCCCCGGCCGGAACTGCTCGACAACGCCGACGAGATCGTCGACGCCACCGAGATACTCGACCACCACCCCCTCGATCCGCAGATCATCGCCCCACACCTGTTCGACCAGCTCGGCATCGTGGCGACCCTCTACATAGATCCGCCCGGCCCGGGCCGCTCTGGCGCGGGTTCCGGTCACCGCCACTGAGCCCGACGCCGTCCGGGTGACCGCGCTGGGTGCCGGCCGTCGGGGCGCGGTCAGGATCACCGGTTTGCCGTCGACCAGGTAGCCGGGACCAATCGGGAACGGCTCAGTGCGGCCGTGCCGGTCCTCGAGCTCCATCCGGCCGTACTCGACGCGCACCACTGCGCCGACATAGCCGGTTTGCGCGTCCTCGACGACCATGCCGAGTTCTATCGGCACTTCGACCGACCGGACCTTCCGCGAGCCGTGCGGGTCGCGAGCCAGCACGTCCGAACCGTAACGATCATCCACCCGAGCGATCCTACGAACCCGGACGTGCAAAACCCGGTTACGCCACTCGGCCGAAATCCGCTTGGCTGCTTGCGATCACCACTGAAGGCAGTCAGCAAACATCATTCTCGCAGCGTGCGCCCCTGCGCGTCCGGCACGTTGCCCATGAGGATCATGATCGCGTCGATCAGGGCCCAGACCCCGCAGCCTCCAAAGGTCACGAGTTGCAGGACACCGATGGTGCTGTAGCCGAGATAAAACCGGCCAATGCCAAGTCCCCCGAGGAAAATTTGCAGGAGTCCGGCCACCAGCTTGCTTTTGTCCGATAGCGGCCGCCCGTAGGCGTCCACACCGTAGTTCATGCCTCCATATGGCGCGGCTCCATATGGCGCGACGGCCGCGGATGGCTGCGGAGCACCCGCCGCCTGCCATTGCTGGCCATCCCAGTAGCGCTGCCCGGGCCCGCCGCTTGGGTCCGGGTACCAGCCGGGCGCCGATTGTGGAGACGTCATGTTTTCTCGCTCTCGGGCAAAGATGGTCGGAATAGGAGATGCAATCATGGCATCGGAAGCCCACAATATGTAGCGCAATGAGCTTCCATCATGTGCCCTTGGCCATCCTGAGTGTGCCGCGGCGCGATCCGGCACCACGACACTGAATTGCCCTGCGCTGCGGCCGTGGGGCTGTTGTGATGTGATCAGGCGGTTATGACCATCAAAGTTGCGCTGGAACACCGCACCAGCTACACCTTTGACCGGCCGGTCCGGGTGTATCCGCACGTCGTGCGGCTGCGCCCGGCACCCCACTCCCGCACGCCCGTCGAGGCCTACTCACTGCGGATCGAGCCGGCCGAACACTTCATCAACTGGCAGCAGGACGCGTTGGGCAATTTCCTTGCCCGGCTGGTGTTTCCGAATCCGACGAGCCGGCTGACCATCACCGTCGGGCTGATCGCCGACCTCAAGGTGATCAACCCGTTCGACTTCTTCATCGAGGACTGGGCCGAGATCTGGCCTGCCGGCGGCCTTGGCTATCCCAAGGCGCTCGCCGACGACCTGGAACCGTACTTGCGGCCGGTCGACGAACACGGCGACGGCTCCGGGCCCGGTGAACTCGTTACCGAGTGGGTGCGCGACTTCACCGTCCGAGCCGGTACCCGCACCATCGACTTCCTGGTCGCGCTCAACCAGGCGATCAGCGCCGACGTCGGCTACAGCCTCCGGATGGAACCCGGCGTGCAGACGCCCGATGTCACGCTGCGCACCGGCATCGGCTCATGCCGTGACTCTGCCTGGCTGCTGGTCTCGATCCTGCGGCAGTTCGGGTTGGCCGCCCGGTTCGTCTCCGGCTACCTGGTACAGCTGGCATCCGACGTCGAAGCGATCGACGGGCCGTCGGGACCGGCCGCCGACTTCACCGACCTGCACGCATGGGCCGAGGTGTACATCCCCGGCGCGGGCTGGATCGGGCTGGACCCGACGTCGGGGCTGTTCGCCGGCGAGGGCCACATCCCACTGGCCGCCACGCCGCACCCGGCGACCGCGGCTCCGATCAGCGACGGCATCGACCCCTGCGAATCGGTGCTGGAGTTCTCCAACAC
>NZ_JBAPPI010000419.1:0-2495 GCF_049280035.1 Mycobacterium sp.
GGGCAGTAGATGCTGATGGCGCTGCCAAGGAACTGATACGCCTGCACCTGAGTGGTGCCTCTAGGGAGGTTATTGGAGAGGAAATGAGCGGACGCCGCAGCATCTGGATCGACGCCCTGACCCAACCGTCGGCAGACGATCTTGGCTATGTACGGGTTGTAGTCATGCGGCCCGTAGATGCCGTATCGCTGGAGTTGGTTGTCGAAATCGGTGTCGGGGTCGGCGTATGCCGGCGCGGACAGGCCGATCGCCGCGGCGATGGCGACGACCGCGAATCCGGTTACCTTCATAGGCTGAATCGTACCGCCGTGGATTTTGCGTCCGCTCATCGTCACGGATCCTCCTCGCCTCGCCGAGCCGTCGGTCCGGACTCGCGCTACGGTCCTCAACAACCACCCGGCCCGTGTTCTATATTGCTGCCTATTCAGATTAGAGTAGCTAAGGTTACACATAGGCTAATTAGTTGAGCGCCCTTCGCCCCTGGTTAAGGATGGAAGAACCCATGACTACCACCGAGCCCAGGACCGAGCCGCTGCCCACCTCGGTCGAAGGCAGCGGCGGAGCCAAGGTCGCCAAACCACGCCGGGACAACCAAAGGTCGATCGTCTCTCGCATCCTTACCCGTTTCTGGGTCGTGCTGGTCATCGCCGCCGTCGTCGCAGTCTCGGGGTTTTGCGTGTACCGACTGCGCGGCATCTTCGGTGTTCACGGCAACGCCTTCGGCGGCGGTGCGGTCGCCGAAGAGATAAAGCCGTTCAACCCCAAAGTCTTAACACTCGAGGTCTGGGGCACACCGGGCAGCGTGGCGACTATCAACTATCTGGATAAAGATTCCAAGCCGCAGCAGGCCCTCAACGTACCCCTGCCCTGGTCGACAGAGCTGACAACAACGCAGCCTTCCCTCCCCGCCAATCTCGTCGCGCAGGGAACCGGCGATTGGATCGCCTGCAAGATCACCCTGGACGATAACGACGGGCGCGGGCCGGTCGTCAAGGCCACAAATCAATCCCCCGCCAACGAATCAGTGCATGCCTTCACCTTCTGCCTGAACAAGTCCGCATGAGTGAGACCACCGAGATTGCACAGCCTGTCTCGCAGCCGTTGATCCCGCCCTTCCTGCCCCGGATGATCCATCGGCTTGCGGTGCCGATCGTGCTGCTGTGGCTGGGACTCACCGTGTTTGTGAATGCCACGGTGCCGCAACTGGAGGTCGTCACCAAAGATCACGCGGTGTCACAGAGCCCGAAAGACGCGCCAGGGATGATCGCGATGAAGAAGGTCGGATCGACCTTCCACGAATTCAACTCCGACACCTCGGCGATGATTGTCCTGGAGGGCCAGCAGCCCCTCGACGCTGCCGCCCACAAGTATTACGGCGAGATCGTCAAGCGACTCGAGCAGGACACCAAGCACGTTCAGCACATCCAGGATTTCTGGAATGACCCGCTGACTGCTGCGGGCTCGCAAAGCCCGGATGGAAAAGCGGCCTATGTCCAGGCCTACCTCGCCGGCAACATGGGTGAGAGCTTGTCCACCGAGTCCGTCGAAGCGGTCCGCAAGATCGTCAACTCAGTGCCCGCGCCGCCGGGGGTTACGGCCTATGTCACCGGCGCCGGCCCGCTGATCGCCGATCAGTCTCATGCCGGCGAGAAAGGCGTCAAGAAGGTCACCCTCATCACCTTTCTGGTGATCATTGTGATGCTGCTTTTCGTCTATCGCTCGGTGAGCACTGTTTTCATCGTGCTGTTCATCGTGATGGTCGAAGTGGCCGCGGCGCGGGGTGTCGTCGCGTTCCTGGGAAATTACGGGATCATCGGGCTGTCCACCTTCGCCAACAACTTGCTGGTGTTATTGGCGATCGCCGCCGGAACGGACTACGCGATTTTTGTGATGGGCCGCTATCACGAGGCCCGTGGCATCGGCGAGGACCGAGAACAGGCCTTCTACACCATGTTTCACGGCACCGCGCATGTCGTGCTGGGTTCGGGGCTGACCGTCGCCGGTGCGATGTATTGCCTCAGCTTCACCCGGTTGCCGTGGTTCCAGACTATGGGCGTGCCTTGCGCGGTCGGCTTGCTGGTCGCGGTGTTCGCGGCGTTGACGCTGGGCCCGGCGGTGCTCGCGGTGGCCAGCTTCTTCAAGCTCCTCGATCCGAAGCGGATATTGCAAACCCGGGGATGGCGACGCATCGGCACCGCGATCGTCCGTTGGCCCGCACCGATTCTCGCGGTCACCATCGCAATCGCCCTCGTCGGCCTGCTCGCCCTGCCCGGATACACGACGGACTACGACAACCGCCACTACCTGCCGGCCGATACCCCGGCCAATGTCGGCTATGCGGTCGCCGACCGGCATTTCAACCAAGCCAGGCTGAATCCCGAGCTGTTGATGATCGAGACGGATCACGACATGCGCAATCCGGCCGACTTCCTGGTGCTGGACAAGGTGGCAAAGGCTATCTTCCACATCCCCGGTATCGGCCGTGTGCAGACCAT
>NZ_JBAPPI010000420.1:0-5322 GCF_049280035.1 Mycobacterium sp.
GCTGAATATCAGCCGGGTGAACGCGTCGGGCACGTTGAGCTGACCGGCATAACGGCTGTGCGCAAGGATCAGGTCGGAGCGGAACACCGCCACCGGCAGCCGGCACAGGTCGTGCGCCTCGCGAAGCAATACCTCGCCCGCCCACTTGCTGTTCGCGTACCCGTTGGCATACGAGTCGTCGATCGGTCGCACCGGGCTGACGTCCCGAATGTCGCCGTCTTCGACGAAATCAGCTGGATCGACGGACAATGCCACCGCCACGGTCGATAGGTAGGTCACCGGCTTGATCCGAGAGGTAATCGCCAGCCGGATGAGCTCTGCTGTGCCAACAACATTCGGGCCGAACAACTGGTCATACGGTAGGACGTGGTTGACCAGGGCGGCCGGATGCACAATCAAATCCACCGTTTGGGTTAGCCGGTCCCAAGTTGCTTGATCCAAGCCGAGATTCGGCTCGCCGATATCGCCGACGACCACCTCGAGGCGGTCGGCCGACAATTCCCGGAACCGCGCCAGCAATTGCGCATCCCCGCTGTCGAACACCGCTTCAAGGCGTCCTGCGGCGGATTGCGGGTCACTGCCGCGCACTATGCAGATCAGCTTTCCCTCTGTCTCGGCGAGCCGTTGCAGCCAATCCAGTAACAGGAAGCGGCCGAGGTAACCGTTGGCGCCGGTGAGCAGAACGGTGTGCGGTTCACCAGCGGTCGACGGTAGCGATGGCGCCTCAGCCAGGGTCTGCGCATTGATGAACTTACCCAGAGTCAGTTCAGCGGACCGGATCTGGGTGGCGCCGGCGCCATGCACGGTGGTGAAAGTGGGCCGTTTGGTTCCAGCGCTACGTTCGGCCTTGATGTAGTCGGCGAGCTGTCGCAGGTCGCCCGCCGGATTGATGATCACCCCGACGGGCACCTCGACGCCGAAGATGTCGCCCAGCAGGTTAGAAAAGGTCAACGCCGACAATGAATCACCGCCGAGATCGGTGAAGTGCGCTTCGGGTTCGGGCGTGCCGCCGGTGCCGAGTAAGGCCTGCGCTGCGCGGGTCAATGTATCGAGCACCGGCTGGCCGGCCGCGGCTGCTCTCAACGCGCGCAATTCGTCGGCCCGGTTGGCAGCAAGATCGGCGTAAAGCTGCTCGAGCCGTTCGCCGTAGTGCTCTTTGAGCTTGGGCCGCAACAACTTTCCAACCCCTGACAACAGACCGTTATCGGTGTTGAAGGGCTCGGACTCGACCAGAAAGTCGGCCGGCAGCTCGTAGGACTGCAATTCGGCGGTTCTCGCGGTCTGGCGCAACGACTCGGCCAGCGCGGCCTTGAGCCCGGCATCGTCGCCGACGAATTTCTGCAGCGCATCAGCGGTGGGCACGACGACGGCCAGCAGGTATGGACGTTCGCTGTTGCCGTAGACGAAGACCTGTCGCACCAAGGCCGCCCCGGCGAACACCGATTCCAGGTGTGCGACGGCCACGAACTCGCCCTGGGCGAGCTTCAGCACGTTGTTGCGCCGGTCGACGTAGGCGAGTTGGTCCGGCGCGATCTCGGCCATTACATCACCGGTCCGGTAGTAACCGTCCTCGTCGAAAACCCCTGCGGTGACCTCCGGGCGCTTGTAGTAGCCGGGCGTCGCGGATGCGGACTTCACCAACAGCTCGCCGCGGGGATGCGGCTTGTCGGTCGCGAAATACCCCAGCTCGGGAACGTCGACGAGTTTGTAGTCGATCACCGGCGGGCGTCTGATGACGCCGTCCACCGTCACCATCATGGTCTCGGTGAGGCCGTAGCCGTCGAGGACATGCACGCCCAGACACGACTCGATGAAGGCTTTCATTTCCGCAGCCAGCGGTGCGGTGCCGACGAAGCTGGTGAGCACCCGGCCGCCGAGCACCTGCTCGCGTAGTTCCGACTTGGCCTGCGCATCGGCGACGAGGGGTTCGATTGCGTTGGCTAGCCGACCGTCAACCCCGGTTTGGTAGCGCTGGAACAACATTTCGACCACCCGTGGCACCAGCCCCATCTCGGTGGGCCGCACCAGATTCCAGTCCTCGAACAGCGTGGACAAATCGCTTTCTGGCACAAAGAAACTCGTGCCGCCGGCCTGGAACGACGTTGCCAGCGGGATCCGTCCGCCAAGGTGGTTCAGCGGCATGAAGTTGACGTTGACCACCGGCGCCTCGGTTGTCGGCATCACATCGGCGGTCCAAACCCGGGACACCATGTCCTCGGTGTACATCGCCCCCTTGGGTAACCCGGTGCTTCCCGACGTGTACATGATCATGGCCAGTCGCTGGTCGTCGCCGTCGAGGTACATGGGTTCGGGCGGCAATGCTCGGCCGCGGGCGATGACATCGCCGAGCGTCTCGACGACCGCCGGGATACCTACGCCCTCCAGTCGCGCCTGTGCCTGCTGCAGGCTCTCGCGTTGGTCATCGATGTCGGGCTGATAGTCGAAGATGACGATGCGCCGCACCGACTGACTTCCTATTGCAGCCTTGATCGCCACATCCAGATACGCCGCACTGACCGCCAACACCCGCGGCTCGACCTCATCGATGATCGGCCGCAGCCGCGAAACCGGGGCGTTGTGCTGCAATGGCACCGCGACCAAGCCCAGGTATCCGCACACCAGGTCGATGGTCAGATAGTCGGGGCTGGCAAAGCCCACGGTCGCGACGAAATCCCCGGGCGCCACTGGGTAATCTGGATCGTGTCGCCAGGCCGCCGCTGCCGCAAGCACATTGGTCCAAAGATCGCGGTAGGTGATGGTCTCGAATCGCGGCAACAGCTGGCTGGTAGTGCGGCCGGTTGTCGGATCGGTTGTCAGTGTGCGTGCTCGCCACCCGAGTGCCGGACGGTCGGCATAACCTTCCGCGTAGGTTTCCAGCACCTGCGGTAACCGAAGACCCGGGCGCCGGGCAGTGTCGACGACTTCGGGCTTGGGTATCGCCGCGCGGATCTGGTCATCGACGGCGCTGAGCCCTCCGATGCGTTCCTCGAGGCTGCCTCCCGTCACCGGGCTGGTGTCGTGCTCGAGTCGCGCATCGTCGGTCATACCGCACCCTTCGTCGAAGCCGTCTTAGGCGCAACTCAACGCCTCGCTCGAGTCTTCCAGGTGCGAGTGTGACCGTCGCCACAGCGACGTCAGACGAGGCCCGCTACGCCACCACGTTGATCGGATCACCGATGTGGACGGTATTGAAGTACCACTCGGCGTTGTCCGGGCTGAGGTTGATGCAGCCGTGGCTGACGTTGGCGTAGCCCTGCGAATCCACCGACCAGGGAGCGGAATGCACGTAGACACCGCTCCAGGTGACACGAACCGCGAACGAAGCGACGATGTCGTATCCCTCCGGCGAGCTCAGCGGGATCCCGATCGTCCGCGAATCCATGCGGACAGTGCGCTCCTTGGACAGCGCGGTGTAATTGCCGATCGGCGTTGGGCGGGACGGTTTACCCATCGACGCCGGCATGGTGCGCAGCACTTCGCCGTTCTGGCTGACGGTGAACGTGTGCTCCGAGATGCTGGCAACACCGACCACCGCGTCGCCAGTGTCGAAGCCAGTTGACAAGGCGTGCACCGTAACACCGACGTGGCTATGGGCGGGCCAGTAGCCGTTCGGAATCCATTGCACGACGTCGTTCTCGACCCAATCGAACCGCCCGGTGATGTGGTTGGGCGCGGTGATCTTGATCGCCCGTTCGGCGGCCATCCGGTCACCGACTGGCCCGGTGAACGTGACGATCACCGGATGCGCCACACCGACCACCGCGCCATTGGCCGGCTGGATCGACGCTATGCCAGCGGTCGGGTCCGGGGGCGCGATCGCTGCCATGCTCGGGGCGCCCGATCCCGCCATGGCCAGCACGGCAACTGCTCCCGCGAGCCACACTTTTCGAATCGTCGTACGCACGGTGTTCACCCTCCGAGATGGTGCAAGCCCGAAACGCTCACATTCTGTATCTCAATATGTACCCTATCCGGGGCCCAGCAAACGGATCCGTAAATGGGCGAGTCGCGATTAGCCAAGCAAAACATCCATCAGCTGGCCTGGTCGGTGTGCTAAAGGAACCCTCGACGTGATCTGAAACTCTTCGGTCTAGGTGCGAGTTGGCAAGCGCAGATCGCTGTGTTACACCAATGCCATGACCGATCCGTACACGCGGCCGCTGCCCGACTCGGCGGTACTTGTTCTGATCGACGTCCAACGCGACTTCTACGGCGACGACGCTCCGCTGCCCATCGAGGGCACCAAGGCGGCGATCCCGGCCATGGCCGCGTTGGTAACCGAATTTCGCGACCGTGCAATGCCGATCGTGCACGTTGTCCGGATCTACCGTCCGGATGGGTCGAACGCCGACATGGTGCGAAAACGGGCGATCGAACAGGGTGCGCGGTACGCCATCCCGGGCAGTGCCGGCTCGCAGATCGCACCCGAGTTGCTGCCCAATCCTGTTGAGCTGGACCATGAATTGCTACTCAGCGGTGAACTCCAACAGATCGGCCCGCGTGAACACGTGATGTACAAGCCGCGGTGGGGTGCCTTCTACCAGACCAAGCTCGAGCAACATATTCGCGATACCGGCAGCGACACACTGGTTTTCGTCGGCTGCAACTTTCCAAACTGCCCTCGCACGTCCATCTACGAGGCCTCCGAGCGCGACTTCCGGATCGTGTTGGTATCGGATGCATTGTCCGGACTTGACGACCGAGGCGTCAAGGAATGTCGGGCGATTGGCGTCGACGTTCGAAACCTCTCGGCGACAATTGCGTGGCTGAGCCAAGGTGTCCGCAATAGATAGAATTAGTGAGTCTCTGAGTTTTCCCCGGGAGCGTTCCGTGAAGGTCGTTGTCAACGCCCACCTGTCGAAGAACTATGACAAGCGGTACGTCGTCATTGACGAGACGACCGGTGAAGTCCTGGATGACGCACAGGGATACGGGTACAAGAGCGCGCAAAACGCGCACCGGGCGTACTCGTACAAGTCGATGCCGCCGAAGAAGAAACGTCAGCGAGAGGCGGCCAAACGGCGGGTAGAGCGTTGGTGCGCTGAGCATGAGGAATTCATGCAGCACGTCGATCAGGCGATGTTTTATGCCTTAAAGGATGGCGAGAACGTCACCGAGGCAGATGTGCAAGCGATGCTGACCGAACACCGCTTGGAGTTGCCGTTCTCGATCAAAGACCTAATGAAACACTGGTGATATCGGGTGAGCCTCAAAGAATGGGCTATCGCGCAGGGCGTTCACCCCCAGACTGCGTACAAGTGGTTCCGTGATGGAACATTGCCGGTGCCTGCCCGCAGGGTCGGACCTCGCACGATCCTGGTG
>NZ_JBAPPI010000421.1:0-6087 GCF_049280035.1 Mycobacterium sp.
GATGTGCTCGAATGGCTCGTGGCGGCTGTAACCCAGGCCGCCGAAGACCTGCATGGCACGATCGGCGGCGTCGCAGACCAGTCGGTTCGCGCGATAGTTGGCCATCGACACTTTGTCGGAGACCTCCATGTGGTGGTTGCGGTCCAAGTGCCAGGCCGCGTACTGCACCAGCAGTCGCACCATCTGGGCCTCGGTCTGCAGCTCGGCCAGCGGCCACTGCACGGCCTGATTGACCGCCAGCGGCTTGCCGAACACCGTACGTTGTCCGGCATATTCAGCGGCTCGATCGATGCAGTATTGCGCTGCGCCGAGGCTACTGGCTGCTTGCCGAATTCGGTTCTCGTGCAGGAACGTTTGCGCAACATCCAGCCCGCGATCGACCTCACCGAGTACCGCGTCGGCGGGTACCCGCACATCATTCAGCTCGACTTCGCCGTGGTCGGTGGGCATGTTGAATGTCCACCAGTAATACGGGACGCTAAATCCGGGGGCGTTGGTGGGCACCAGAAACGCGGTGATCCCCCGGGCTTGCCCGGCCTCGCCGGACGTGCGGGCGAAGATCAAGTCATGCGTGGCACGGTGCACGCCAGTGTTGAACCGCTTGGAACCGTTGATCACCCACTCATCGCCATCGGGTTTGGCGTGCGATTCCAGCCACGTCGCATCCGAGCCGTGCTGCGGCTCGGTGAGCCCGAAGGCCATCGAGCGCTCCCCGGTGATCAACGCTTCCGACCACAATGCGCGTTGTGTGTCGGTGCCGAAGCGTTCCATCATGATCACCTGCGGGAAGTTCCCGACGATCGACGCTTCGTTCTGCAAGTCGTTGTGCAGGCCAAGACCTTTGTGCGCCAGTTGTTCCCGGATCACAGCCATATCGACGTTGGTGCCGTCGCGGCCACCCAGCGACGCCGGCAACCCGTAGCGCAGCCAGCCGGCTTTGTCGGCCCGCCGGCGCATCTCGGAGAGCAGATCCTCCCACTCGCGGGTCGGGATGCCGTCGTTTTCCCAGTCGGTGCGGGCATGCTCGCGACGCTGGTCGAAGTACTGCATGTGCTCGGCTTGCAGCGGGGCGATATCCCGCTCGATGAACGCGTCCATGTCGGCGAGCAGCCCCGGAAGGTGTTCTGGCAAGGTGAAATCCATCTCTGAGCTCCTTACGCGCCGTACAGGGTTTTCTTCCAGACCGTCGACAATGTCGCGATGGCGTCTTCGTCACTGATCTCGACGCCCAGGCTCCCAGCGCCGGACGGCGTGACAAACACAGTGGTGAAGTTTTCGAATAATAAGGCGATGGCGGCTGCGATGTGCTCGGGATTGAGGTCGGATGCGTAGCCGTGCTGTTGGGCGCGTCGCACCGAGGCCGCGACGATGTCCATGCCGAACCGTCGGAATTCGTTTTGCACGGTCGCAAACCGCTGCTGGGTTGCCGCCAATTGCGCGACTGCGATCATGATCCCGATGTTCTGCTTGAACATGTTCCAGTAACCGGTGACGACGGAAGTAAAAAAGCCATCGTCATCGGTGGGGGCACCGCCCGCTCGCGGGGCTGAGTCCGGCAGGTGCAGGTTCAACCCGGACGGTGTTACGACGTCGTGCAGGAAGGACTCGGCTAAGGCGGCCAGTAGGTCTTCCTTGTCGGCAAAGTAGCGGTAGAAGACCGCTGCTGACTTTCCGGCCGCCGATGTGATGTCGGCCAGGGTTGTGCCGTGAAAACCACGCTCAGCGAACAGCTTACGGGCAGCCTGCTCGATAGCTGCCCGGGTCTGGCGGCCCTTGGCGGTCAGCGTCGGTGTTGCTCCCGGGGCGGTCATCAGGTCCTGATCCGGTCACCGGCTCGCAGCAGAGCACCCGGCAAGTCATGGCCGACAACCGATCTCGCTACTTCGGCCGCGTTGATGGTGGTCTGCAGGTCAATATCGACGTCGATGTCGCTGTCGTGCAATAGGTACACTAGGTCCTCGGTGGCGATATTGCCGGTAGCGCCCGGAGCGAACGGGCAGCCGCCCAGCCCGCCGACCGATGCGTCGAGCCGGGTGACTCCGGAGCTGACGGCGGCGTAGGCGCTGGCCAGTCCGGCACCGCGGGTGTTGTGGAAATGTCCGCCCAGCGGGAGCTCGCCGATGATCGGACGCAATTGTGCGATCAGCGAACTCACCCTTCCCGGGGTGGTGGTTCCGATGGTGTCGGCAATCGAAAACCGGTCAACGCCCCGATCGCGCGCTGTTGCGGCGATGTCGAGGACGCGCCGGGGCGGTGTGGGTCCCTCGAACGGGCAGTCCCACGCAGTGGCGACGATAACCTCGACGGCGACGTCGCTGTCGTGAGCGATAGCGACGATCTCGTCGATCTGATCGGTGGCCTCCTTACTGCTGCGCCCGACGTTGGCCGCGCTGAATGCGTCGCTGGTCGACACCACGTATTCGATCGAACGCAGCCCAGCCGCGACGGCCCGCCTGGCGCCATTGGGGCTGGCTACCAGTGCAGAGAACTCGATGTCGGGGTAGTTGCGCAGCTCAGCGGCAAGCTCGGCGGCATCGGCCATCGACGGCACCTTCGATGGCGAGACGAACGCGGTGGCCTCTACCTCGCGCACCCCGGTCGCGGCCACGGCTGCCAGCAGTTCCAGCTTGGCCGACAACGGGATTGGCTTTTCGATCTGCAACCCGTCGCGCAGCGACACCTCGCGAATATCCACGTGCTTCATCACGGCACCGCTCCTCCTCATCGCTTCGCTCTGCATCGTCGCCGGTGCGCTCATAGCACCTCCTCGGCGCGCAGCTCCGCGAGCTGCTCGGCGGTCTTGCCGAGCAGCCCGATGTAGACGTCGTCGTTGTGTTGTCCGGGCCGCGCCGGGCCGGCATTGCGAACCCTGCCCGGAGACTCCGAGAGCACCGGCACGATGCCTGGTCCCAAAACGGGCCGCGCGAGTCGTTCGTCGTAATGCCCGACCAGCATGTTGCGTGCCCGCAGCTGCGGGTCGTTGACCACTTCGGCGACCGTGTTGATCGGACCCGCGATCACGCCTGCGGCGGAAAGGGTTTCGATTATCTCGCGAGGCTCCCGCTCGGCGGCCCAGGCTCCGATGATATTGTCGAGCTCGTCTTGGTTGCGGCCGCGGGCGCCGTGGCTGGCGAACCGGTCGTCGGCGGCCAGCTCCGGGCGGCCCATCGCTCGGCACAGCCGGGCGAACACGGTGTCCTGGTTGGCCGCGATCACCACCCAGGAGCCGTGGGCGCTGCGGTAGATGTTCGACGGTGCGATGCCCTCTAGACGGGTGCCTGACGGACCGCGCACCACACCGCCGGCGTCGTAATCGGGGATCGTGGATTCCTGCACCGCCAAGCATGATTCGTTCAATGCAACGTCGACGACCTGGCCGTGCCCGGTGACGCTACGGCGGTACAGCGCGGCCAACGCCCCCTGGGCGCCGAACATGCCGGCCAGGCTGTCGCCCAGCGATAGCGCCAGCCGGGGCGGCGGTCCGCCGGGGAATCCGTTGAGGTACCGCAGCCCGCTGGCTGCTTCGGCCACCGAGGCGTAGCCGGCCTTGTGTGCGTCGGGTCCGGTCTGCCCGTAGCCCGACACCCGGACCAGGATGATGCCCGAGTTGCGTTGGCTGAGCACGTCGTAACCCACGTTCCACTTCTCCAGGGTGCCCGGACGGAAGTTTTCCACCACGATGTCGGATTTCTCGACCAGATCCAGGAACAGTTCGCGGCCGTGGGGGCGACGCAGGTCCAACGTGATGGCCTTTTTGTTGCGCGCATGCACCGTCCAGAAGACATGGTGCCCGTCGACTTCGGCCTGACCCCAGGTCCGCAACGGATCCGGTGCCCCGGGTGGCTCCACCTTGATGACCTCGGCGCCCATGTCGCCGAGCAGTCGGCCGGCGAACGGACCGGCGATCAGTGTGCCGAGTTCGAGCACCCGGATGCCGTCCAGTGGTCCGACTACGGTCATGCGCCGCTCCTCCCCATCGCTGCGCTCTGCATCGTCGCCGGCGGTGGTCGTCATTGCGCCCCGGCGAAGTCGTGGCGGACCAGCCAGTCGGTGACGATCTCCACGGCCGCGCGCAACTTGTCGCGTTGATCCGGCCCGGCGTAATAGTGTGTGGCGCCTGGTATTTCGTGGATCTCCTTGTCCGGATGGCCGATCGCTTCGAACAGGCGTCGGGTGTGGCTGGGTGTGCAGGCGTCGTCGGCCAGGTTGCCGATCACCAACGCCGGCACCGCGATGTCCTGTCCACAGGCCACCCCGTCGCCGTGCGCGTCGTCGTAGCTCCATTGCGAGAGCCAACTACGCAGGGTGGAGAACCGGGCCAGCCCGACCGGGCTCATGTTCACCACTTGAGGATCACCCAGATAGCAGGTTCCCGGGGTGCGTTCGTTCGGATCGACGTTCGGATCCAGCCACCGCGGGTCGGCCATGGTGCCATGCACGACGAATCCGAACTCGTCGTCGGGGCGGCCGTCGGCTTTCAGTTCGGCCAACTTTTCTTTGACCCAGGCAGTGATACGCCGATTGCGGCTGATCTGCGCTTCCCGGTAGCGGGCCAGGAACTCTTCGCTATAAGGCGGTCGGTTGGGGTTGTCCGGGTTGTACAGGTCCAGTTCCGGGTCGCGATTGGTGGGGTCGGATTCGTCGAGAATGGACGCGTCCAACCATTCGGTCAGCGTGCCGTGCCGGCTGATGTGTGCAGCCAGCAGCATGATGCCGTCGGCTGCGGGCAGATCAAGCTTGGTGAGATCGGGTCCGTCACCTGACGGGCTCGACGTGATCGTCGGGTGCTGGGCCTGCTGTTGGTAAAACACCGACAGCGAGCCGCCTCCGCTCCAGCCGGCCAGCACCACCTTCTGATAGCCCAGGCGCTCCTTGGCATCCTTGACCGCCGCGCCGAGGTCCTCGACCACCTTCTCCATCAACAACGCCGAATCGGTGCCGCGGAACCGGCTGTTGCAGTAGATGACGTGGTGACCGGCCCGGGCCAGTGCGTTGATCATCGGCAGGTACGCGCCGCCGCCGATCGGATGCATGAACACCAGCACGGTGTCGGACGGTTTGTCTTTCGGCTTGAGCAGATAGCTTTCCAGCACAGTAATTTCGGCCAGTCCGCCGTAGACATCTCGGACGCCGGAATTGTTCTCAAACGCAACGAGATAGGGGATGCGGTCGTAGTCGTGTTTCACAGCTCGTTCTGCATCGTCGCCGGCGCGCTTCATCAGTGCTGTCCGAGGTCGTGTGCCAGCAGCTCGGCTGACGGGGTCAGTCGCCGGCGGGTGTCGATCGCGATCACTTGCCAGTCGACGCGGGAGTGTTCGTCGAATTTGCGGCGGGCCCGCTCTCGTGCCCTCTCCGGCGCGCCGTGGTGAACCCCTTGCGGCGCATGGGTAATCAGCCCTGGTGGCATCGGGATGCCGTAGAGCGAACCGCCGTGAAAGAACGCGATCTCGTCGTAGTCGACGTTACGGTGATACCACGGTGTGCGTTCGGTGCCCGGCACACCCTCGGCGGGTTTGGGCAGGAAGTTCATCACGTACACGCCGGTGGCTTGCATGAAAAGGTGCACGGTCGGCGGCAGGTGGACGCTGTCGGAGGTGATCACGTTGTAGTCGGCGATGTTGAAGGTGAACGCGAAGTTGTCGCCGCGCCAGCCTTCGACGTCGAGCGGATTGTGTTGGTAAAAAAGCGTCGTCGGGCCGCCCTCGTGGACTAGCCGGACCTCGTACTCGTCGCGAGCATCGTCCTCGACGGGCTTGGGCTCGGGGATGACGGCTTGCGAGGGGTCGAAGGGGAAATGCCGGCCCAGCGAACCGGGCGGCGGGACGCGGAACTCGTCGCTGGCCTCGATCATCAGCAGCGTCGATTCGGCGTCGGGTACCTGGCGCCAGGTGCATGCCTTGGGGATGTACACCCAGTCGCCTTGGCGGTAGCGCAGCGGCCCGAACTCGGTCTCCAGCAGGCCGGCGCCTTGGTGTACGAAGCACAGCAGATCGCCGTCGACGTGTCGCGCGTAAAACGGCATCGGCGCCTGCCGGCGAGAGAGTGAGATGCGGCAGTCCGGGTTGGCGAACATCAACAACGGCCCAC
>NZ_JBAPPI010000422.1:0-10991 GCF_049280035.1 Mycobacterium sp.
CCATTGACCGGTGGGCGTGAGCACCCCCTCGAAGCCGTTGATCTCGGCGGCCTGGGCGAGCTGGATGAGGTACTTCAAATCGGCTGGCCGGTCGCCGTGCATGGTGCTTCCGTGACCACCGGCGATCAGGTCGCGCGAATCCCCATACGTGGGCAGAAACCAATGCAGATGAAGAGGATGTATTGACACGCTATCTGTTTATGCCTGCTGCCTGCCGCCACCAACAGGCTTGCAACCACGGTGATTACAACCGGCCGAGCGGGTCAACCCACCGTCCCTGACGTCGGCGCCAAGAGCGGCTAAACAGAGCGAGAACATCAGCTGGCTAGCTGGAGTGGCGCCGAATATATCGGGCCGATACTATGACGCGAGACTGTTCTTCGACATAAGAGTCGCTGTAACGGACCGAGCAAACCAGAGCAAAGGAGGTGCCTCGATGCTGGAGCTCGCCATCCTGGGACTCTTGCTCGAGTCGCCGATGCATGGCTACGAACTGCGCAAACGGCTGACTGGTCTGCTCGGGGCGTTCCGGGCGTTTTCCTACGGATCGCTTTACCCGGCATTGCGACGGATGCAGGCGGACGGGCTGATCGCCGAGAACGCCGCCCCCGCCGGGACCCCGGTGCGGCGCGCTCGCCGCGTCTACGAATTGACCGATGACGGCCGCAAGCGCTTCACCGAGCTGGTGGCCGACACCGGTCCGCACAACTACACCGACGACGGCTTTGGCGTGCACCTAGCATTCTTCAACCGCACGCCGGCCGCGGCGCGGATGCGGATCCTGGAGGGCCGCCGTCGCCAGGTGGAAGAACGTCGGGAAGGCCTGCGTGAAGCAGTGGCGCGGGCCAGTAACTCGCTGGACCGCTATACCCGTCAGTTACACCAACTCGGGCTGGAGTCGAGCGAACGCGAGGTGAATTGGCTCAACGAGCTGATCGCGGCCGAACGTCTAGCGCAACGGGGCGCTGAGCAGGCCTAGCGCCGAGTAGTCCACAACATCCACGACACAGATGACAGTTAAGGAGAACGCCGCATGAGTGAGCACCAGGCACCAGGGGCGCAGCCCGAGATCCGGGTCGCCATTGTCGGTGTCGGCAACTGCGCGTCCTCGCTGGTTCAGGGCGTGCAGTACTACTACGACGCCGACGAGAACAGCACCGTGCCCGGCTTGATGCACGTGAAGTTCGGTCAGTACCACGTCCGCGACGTCAAGTTCGTCGCCGCGTTCGATGTGGATGCCAAGAAGGTCGGCTTCGATCTGTCCGAGGCGATTTTCGCGTCCGAGAACAACACCATCAAGATCGCCGATGTGCCGCCCACCAACGTGACGGTGCAACGCGGCCCCACTCTCGACGGCATCGGCAAGTACTACGCCGACACCATCGAGGTCTCGGACGCCGAGGCGGTCGACGTGGTCAAGGTGCTCCGCGAAGCCGAGGTCGACGTGCTGATCTCCTACCTGCCGGTGGGCTCCGAAGAGGCCGACAAGTTCTACGCCCAGTGCGCGATCGACGCCGGGGTGGCCTTCGTCAACGCGCTGCCGGTGTTCATTGCGTCCGACCCGGTGTGGGCCAAAAAGTTCACCGACGCCGGCGTGCCGATCGTCGGTGACGACATCAAGAGCCAGGTCGGCGCGACAATCACCCACCGCGTGATGGCCAAGCTGTTCGAGGACCGCGGCGTGCAACTGGACCGCACCATGCAGCTCAATGTCGGCGGCAACATGGACTTCCTGAACATGCTCGAGCGTGAGCGGCTGGAGTCGAAGAAGATCTCCAAGACCCAGGCCGTCACGTCGAATCTGCAGCGCGAGTTCAAGACCAAGGACGTCCACATCGGCCCGTCCGACCACGTTGGCTGGCTCGACGACCGCAAGTGGGCGTACGTCCGGCTGGAAGGCCGTGCCTTCGGTGACGTGCCACTGAACATGGAGTACAAGCTCGAGGTGTGGGATTCGCCGAACTCGGCCGGCGTCATCATCGACGCGGTGCGGGCGGCCAAGATCGCCAAGGACCGCGGCATCGGCGGACCGGTGATCCCGGCGTCGGCGTACCTGATGAAGAGCCCGCCGAAGCAACTGCCCGACGACGTCGCGCGTACCCAGCTCGAAGAGTTCATCTTCGACACTTAGCTCGACGACGATGGACGGGCGCTGACACCGTCCGGCTGATGAATTCAAATGAGTCACAAGAAGTTTGGGGTAGGACGATGTGCCCGCCTCACAGCGACAACGTAGCCGCATTGCGCCGGCGTCACACAGATTGTCGCTGTGAGGCAGGCACAAACCCAACACACCTACTTGTGGTACGAAAGTGACACTTGCGCCTTTAGTTCGTAGTGTCAAAGCCCGTGACCGACATCTCCGACGACGAACTGGTTGGGCTCTCCGAATTCGCGCTGCTACCCGAAAACGCCGAGCAGGCCGGCGTTGCAGGACCTTTGCCACACGTGCAGCGGATCGACACCGATTCGATCAGCGCGCTGCAATGGGGTGACTCCCCGCCGCGGCTCATCTTCTTGCACGGCGGCGGGCAGAACGCGCACACCTGGGACACCGTGCTTGTCGGTTTGGGTCAGCCGGCCTTGGCCGTGGACCTGCCCGGCCACGGGCATTCGGCGTGGCGCGAGGACGGCGACTACTCGCCGCAGCACAACGCCGCGGCCCTGGCCCCGGTGTTGAGCGAGTTCGCGCCGCATGCCGACCTCGTCGTCGGCATGTCGCTGGGCGGGCTCACCGCGATCGGGCTGGGCGTGGTCGCGCCGCAGCTGGTGCGTGAACTCATCCTCGTCGACGTCACCCCGTCAGCGTTGCAGCGATATTCCGCGATGACCCAGGAGCAGCTCGGCACGGTGGCTCTAGCGCATGGCGAGCGAGAATTCCCCAGCTTTGCGGCCATGCTCGAGTTGACCACCGCCGCGGCGCCACATCGCGACCCGAAATCGTTGCGCCGCGGGGTATTTCACAACTCTCGCCGGCTCGACGACGGCCGCTGGACGTGGCGCTACGACACCATCCGAGAACTCCCCGACTTCGACAGCCTGTGGGACGACGTTGCCGGGTTGTCCGCGCCCATCACGCTGGTACGCGGCGGCACCTCGGGCTTCGTCAGCGACGAGGACGCCGCCGAACTCGGCCAACGCGCGCAGGCGTTTCGGGGTGTGCACGTCGTCGAGAATTCCGGGCATTCGGTGCAAAGCGACCAACCCCGCGCCCTGATCGACATCCTGCGCGGAGTCCTCGACCGCGGCTGAGGCGCCACCGCCTACGTTGGTCCTATGAGTTCCCTTGACCGCCCGCTGCGCATCGGCGTCCAACTCCAGCCGCAACACGCCCCGCACTATCGGAACATCCGTGACGCGGTGCGGCGCTGCGAGGACATCGGTGTCGACGTCGCGTTCAACTGGGACCACTTCTTTCCGCTCTACGGCGATCCAGACGGCGCCCACTTCGAATGCTGGACGATGCTTGCCGCGTGGGCCGAGCAGACATCGCGCATCGAGATCGGCGCCCTGGTCAGCTGTAACTCCTACCGCAATCCCGAGTTGCTGGCCGACATGGCCCGCACCGTCGACCACATCTCCGACGGGCGCCTCCTGCTGGGTATCGGCTCGGGCTGGAAACGCAAGGACTACGTCCAGTACGGCTACCAGTTCGGCACCGCGGGCAGCCGCCTGGATGATCTCGCCGCCGCGCTGCCGCGGATCAAGTCCCGGTTGGCCAAGCTCAATCCAGCTCCCACCCGCGACATTCCGCTACTGATCGGCGGCGGCGGCGAGAAAAAGACCTTGCGGCTCGTCGCCGAGCACGCCGACATCTGGCACAGCTTCACCGCCGCCGCTGCCTATCCCGCCAAGTCGAACGTCCTGGCCGACCACTGCACCGCCGTCGGGCGTGATCCGGCCGACATCGAACGGTCGGCTGCGGTGGGCGGTGAAACCCGCGGCGCGGATGCGGATCGGCTGATCGCCGAAGCCGAGGAGCTGACCGAGCTCGGTGTGAGCGTGCTGACCATCGGCGCCTCCGGCCCCGACTACGACCTGGCGGGCGCCGAGACGTTGTGCCGCTGGCGCGATCGCCGTTAGGTCCAAAACATGCCGAAGACCTACGGGGCCAAAGAGAAGGACCAGGTTGTTGCGCACATCTTCAACTAGGTGCTGACGGGCAAGCTGCGCACCGGCGACCGCGTTGACCGCAACGAAATCGCCACCGAATTAGGCATCAGCCGCGTCCCTATTCAAGAAGCGATCGTTCAGCTGGAACACGACGGGCTGCTGTCGACTCGCTATCACCGGGGCGCGTTCGTCGAGCGCTTCGACGAACAGACCATCCGCGAGCATTACGAGTTGCATGGCGTGCTCAACGGCATCGCCTCGGCGCGCGCCGCGGCGAACCCCACCCCACACATCCTGGGACAGCTCGACGGCATATTGCGCACGCTGCGCAACTGCAAGGAACCGCGCGCCTTCCAACGAGCCGTGCGTGAGTATCGGCGTGCCGTTGACGATGAGTACGCCGGGCCGCGACTGCACGCGGCGCTCCGTGCTTCGCAGGGTCTGATTCCGCGGGCGTTCTTGCTGAGCTACCCGAGCATCGTCGCCGAGATGCTGCCGTTCTACGAAGACGAGACCGCGGCCATCCGGCACCGCGACCCCGAACGCGCCCGGGCCGCGTGCAGCGGCTGCGCCGACCTGATGGCCGAGGTCATGCTGACCGAACTGGTCCGGCGCGGAGTGCTCGCCCCGTCGGACAACGCCGCCGGGGTGTTCTAACCGGCCGGTACGTTCGCCGATATGAACGTCAACGCCGCAAAGCTGCTTGCGCTGCTCGCCACGATCCTGCTGATATGCAGCCTCACTGGTCTGACATTGGCGCCGCCTATCGCGGCCGACACCAACCTGTGCAAGCCGTCGGGAAAAGACGGCGCGATCGCACTGCCCCGAAAGCTGGCCACCGCCAACCGGCCCCAGGAAGACAAGTACACGACCGCCGACGTCGAGCCGTTGAGTTCGGTGAACATCGACGCGCTGGGCCTGCGTACACCTCGAACGCTGACCGTCGGCACCCAGCCGGGCGGTCCCCCAACCAGCTGCCTGAACAGTGCGGGGCGCTTCACCGGTTATGACAACGAGCTGTTGCGGGCGATCGCCGCCAAGCTGGGCTTAGACGTCGTCTTCGCCGGTACCGACTTCTATGGACTGCTGGCCCAGGTCGCGTCGCGGCGCTTCGACGTCGGCTCGTCGTCGATCATGGCCACCGAAGCGCGCCGTCGCACGGTCGGATTCACCAACGGCTACGACTTCGGCTACTTGTCGCTGATCGTGCCGTCCGGTTCGGCGATCGACGGGTTTGACGACCTGCGACCCGGGCAGCGGATCGGCGTCGTGTAGGGCACCGTCGAAGAGGCCTACGTCGTCGACACCCTGCATTTGGAGCCGGTGAAGTTCCCGGACTTCACCACCGTGTACACCAGCGTGAAAACCCACCAGATCGATGCCTGGGTAGCGCCTGCGATGGAGGCGACTAACGTGATGCGGCCCGGCGACACCGCGGCCATCGCCGGCTACACGTTCGGCCTGGGGAACTACGTGGCCTATGCGGTGGATAAAGACAACCAGCCGCTCATCGCCGCGCTGAACGCCGGGCTGGACGCCGTGATCGCAGACGGCACCTGGGCGCGGCTGTACACCGACTGGGTACCGCGGCCGCTGCCGCGGGGCTGGAAGCCGGGATCGAAGTCGGCGTTGACGCCGCACCTCCCGGACTTCGCGGCGATCGCCGAGCGCCATCACCGCTCGCTGGACGCGGCGGCCCCGCCCAAATCGACGCTGACCCAACTGCGGGACTCCTTTTTCGACTGGGACCTCTATAAGCAGACCATCCCGGTGCTATTGAAGACCGGGCTGCCCAACACGCTGATTTTGACGGTCAGCTCCAGCGTCATCGGCCTGGCAATCGGCATGGTGCTCGCGGTCGCCGGCATTTCGCGTGCCCGCTGGCTGCGGTGGCCGGCGCGGGTATACACCGACATTTTCCGCGGCCTGCCCGAAGTGGTGATCATCCTGCTGATCGGGCTGGGCATCGGGCCGATCGTCGGCGGGCTGACCAACAACAATCCGTACCCGCTCGGCATCGCCGCACTGGGGCTGACCGCCGCCGCCTATGTGGGCGAAATCTTTCGCGCCGGCATCCAAAGCGTCGAGCCCGGCCAGCTGGAAGCCTCCCGAGCGCTGGGGCTGAGCTACCGCGCCTCGATGCAGCTGGTGGTGATACCGCAGGGCATCCGCCGGGTGCTGCCTGCGCTGGTGAACCAGTTCATCGCGATGTTGAAGGGCTCGGCGCTGGTGTACTTCCTCGGGCTCATCGCCGGTCAACGCGAGCTGTTCCAGGTCGGCCGGGACTTCAACGCGCAGACCGGCAGCCTCTCACCGCTGGTGGCAGCGGGACTCTTCTACCTGATCTTGACCATCCCGCTGACCCATCTGGTGAACCTCGTCGACCGCCGACTCCGCCAGGGCCGGGCCGCGACGGAGCCGGAGAACCCGCTCGACCGGATCGCAACAACGACCAGCCAGGAAATGACGTAATGGACCGGGCAGCAGAGTCAGTATCGTTGGCGGGCAAGGATATTCACCTGTCCTTCGGCCGAAATGCGGTGCTGCGCGGGGTTGATATCGACGCGCCGGCCGGCCGCACGGTGGCGGTGATCGGCCCGTCGGGTTCCGGCAAGTCGACGCTGCTGCGGGTTTTGAACCGGTTACACGAGCCCGATCGCGGCGACATCCTGCTCGACGGGCGGTCGGTGCTCGGCGACGACCCGAACCGGCTGCGGCAGCGGATTGGCATGGTGTTCCAGCATTTCAACCTCTTCCCGCATCGCAGCGTGCTGGACAACGTCATCATGGCGCCGCGCAAGCTCAAACGCCTCGCTGCCAACGAGGCCCGCGAGCTGGCGCTGGCCCAGCTGGACCGGGTGGGCATGAAACACAAGGCCGATAGCCGTCCGGGGGCGCTGTCGGGTGGGCAGCAGCAAAGAGTCGCGATCGCCCGCGCGCTGGCGTTGGCGCCCCAAGTGATGCTTTTTGACGAGGCCACCTCGGCGCTGGATCCCGAGCTGGTCAAGGGAATTTTGGCGCTGATCGCGGATCTGGGCGGCGACGGCATGACAATGCTTGTGGTCACCCATGAAATGGGTTTTGCCCGGTCGGCATCCGACACCGTCGTCTTCATGGACCATGGTCAGGTGGTGGAAACCGGGCCGCCGGACCAAATTTTCGAGGCCGCAAAAACCGAGCGGTTGCAGAAATTCTTGTCGCAAGTACTTTGACAGCAAAACCGTTTTTTGGGTCTGTTAACTTCCAGACAGGTTAGACTGGCGAACTATGGCGGAACGCGAGGCCACGGTGTCAGAGACCGAGCTGGCTGAGGGGCTTCACCGCACGTTGTCGAAGCTGTTCTCCGTCCTGCGCCGCGGTGACCCCAGCGCCGGCAAGGAAGCCGCCGGGGACCTGACGTTGGCCCAGCTGTCGATCCTGTTCACGTTGCTCGATCAGGGTCCGATCCGGATGACCGATCTCGCCGCGCACGAACGCGTCCGAACACCCACCACGACCGTGGCGATCCGCCGGCTAGAGAAGATCGGCCTGGTGAAGCGCTCGCGTGACCCGTCGGACCTGCGTGCCGTGCTGGTCGACATCACCCCGCGGGGGTTGGCTGTTCACCGCGAGTCCTTGACCAACCGGGTCGCGGCCCTGGCAGCGCTGCTCAGCCAGCTGAGCGGGCCCGATTTGGAGACGCTGACCAAGGCGCTCGCGCCGCTGGAGCGGCTGGCAGCCAGCGAGCCGGTAGGTAGCCCGGCGGCGGCCCAGACCAACGGCGACCAGGCCTAGCAATTCGCGTTTGAGCAGCCCAAACGCTTGCTGTCCTTAAGCTGGCGGGCATGCGGACCGCGCTCATCACCGGTGCGAGCCGGGGGATCGGCGCCGCCATCGCCACCGCCCTGGCACCGACGCACACCTTGCTGTTGGCCGGACGGCCCTCGCCTGCGCTGCACGCTACCGCAGAGCGGCTCGCCGCCACGATATTGCCGCTGGACCTGACCGACACCGATGCGATCCCCGCGGCCACCGGCTCGATCGGTGAGCTCGACGTGCTGATCCACGACGCCGGGGTGTCGTTCCCGGGGCGGGTCGCCGAGTCCACCGTCGATGAGTGGCGCACCACCTTTGAAGTGAATGTCATTGGCGCGGTGGCCCTTACGCTGGCGGTGCTGCCGGCTCTGCGGCGCACAGACGGTCAGGTGGTGTTCATCAACTCCGGCTCAGGGCGCAAAGCTTCGCTGGGGATGGCCTCGTACTCGGCGAGCAAGTTCGCGCTGCGCGCGTTCGCTGACTCGCTGCGTGAAAGCGAGCCGTCGCTGCGGGTCACCACCGTCTTTCCCGGTCGAACCGACACCGACATGCAGCGTGAGCTGGTGTCCTTCGAGGGCGGTGACTACGACGCCGAGCAGTTCCTGCGCCCGGACACCGTTGCCGAGGTGGTGGCCCGCGCGGTGGCCACCCCGCCCGACGGTCACCTGCACGAGGTAGTGCTGCGCCCCCGCAGCTAGTTAGACGACCAGGTTGACCAGACGTCCAGGGACCACGATCACCTTCTTCGGTTCGACGCCCGCCAGGAATGTCTGCACCTTCTCGTCGGCCAGCGCAGCGGCTTCCACCGCGTCGGCGTCGGCGCCGGCGGGCACCGTGATCCGGCCGCGCACTTTGCCGTTGACCTGCACCGGGTACTCCACGCTGTCCTCGACCAAGTAGTCGGGGTCGGCCACCGGGAACGGCCCGTGGGCAAGCGACGACGGGTGGCCCAGTCGCTGCCACAACTCCTCGGCCAGGTGCGGCGCCAACGGCGCCAGCATCAGCACCAACGGCTCGACCGCTGCGCGAGGCATCGAATCGCGGTGCTGCTTGGTGAGGTGGTTGGTGTACTCGATCAGCTTGGCCACCGCGGTGTTATTGCGCAGTGCCGCATAGTCTTCGGCGACACCCGCGATAGTGCGGTGCAGCAGCCGTAGCGTGTCGGTGTCGAGATCCGCATCGTCGATGACCAGGATGCCGCCGGTCTGCTCGTCAACCACCAGCCGCCACACCCGCTGCAGGAAGCGGTGCGCCCCGACAACGTCCTTGGTGGCCCATGGGCGGGATGCCTCCAGCGGGCCCATCGACATCTCGTACACCCGCAGCGTGTCGGCGCCGTAGTCGTCACACATTTCGTCCGGCGACACCGAATTCTTCAGGCTCTTCCCGATCTTGCCGAATTCCTGGAAGACTTCGATCTCCCCGTCGGGTCCGGGATAGACGAACCCGCCGTCGCGTTCGACCACGTCGGCGGCCGGCACGTAAGCCCCGCGGACGTCGGTGTAGGCGAACGCTTGAATGTAGCCCTGGTTGATCAGCCGACGGTAAGGCTCGCGCGAGCTGACGTGACCCAAGTCGTAGAGCACCTTGTGCCAGAACCGCGAATACAGCAGGTGCAGCACTGCGTGTTCAGCACCGCCGACGTATAGGTCGACGCCGCCCGGATCGTCGGCGCCGTGCTCGGCCGGCCTCGGACCCATCCAGTAGGCCTCATTCTCCTTGGCGCAGAACCGTTCTGAGTTGTGCGGGTCGGTGTAGCGCAGCTCGTACCAGGAGCTGCCGGCCCACTGCGGCATCACATTGGTGTCGCGGGTGTAGGGCTGCAACCCGTCGCCGAGGTCCAGCTCCACGTGTACCCAGTCGGTCGCCTTGGCCAGCGGCGGGGATGGAACGCTCTCAGCGTCGTCGGGATCGAACAGCACCGGCGCGTAGTCCGGGACGTCGGGCAATTCGACGGGCAACGCGGCCTCGTCCAGCGCGTGCGGACGACCGTCGCTGTCGTAGACGATCGGGAAGGGCTCGCCCCAATAGCGTTGCCGCGCGAAAAGCCAGTCGCGCAGCTTGAATTCGATGCGCGCCCGGCCGCGGCCGTCGGATTCCAACCGCGCGGTGATGGCTGCCTTGGCCGTCGCCACGTCCATTCCATTCAGGTAGCCCGAGTTCACCAGCACCCCGTCGCCGGCATAGGCGGCCTCGGAAATGTCGCCGCCGGCAATGACTTCGACGATCGGCAGCCCGAATTCGTGGGCGAACTCCCAGTCGCGCTGGTCGTGGCCGGGAACCGCCATGATCGCCCCGGTGCCGTATCCGGCCAGCACGTAGTCGGCGATGAAGATCGGCACCTGCTCGCCGTTGGCCGGGTTGACCGCATAACTGCCCAGGAAGACCCCGGTCTTGGTTTTGTTCTCTTGGCGCTCCAGGTCGGACTTCGCGGCGATGGTCTGCCGGTAGGCGGCGACGGCGTCAGCTGGTGTGGCGCCGTCGAAGGTCCAATGCGGATCTACCCCGGCCGGCCACTCGGCCGCGGCCAGGCGGTCGACCAGGTCGTGCTCGGGGGCGAGCACCAGATAAGTGGCACCGAAGAGGGTGTCTGGCCGGGTGGTGAACACCTCCAGATCCACCGTCTCGCCGTCGGTTGTGCGGGCCGCGAACAGCGCGGCGGCGCCGGTCGAGCGGCCGATCCAGTTGCGCTGCATGGTTTTGACCTTGTCCGGCCAGTCCAGCACGTCGAGGTCGTCGAGCAACCGGTCGGCGTAGGCGGTGATCCGCATCATCCACTGCCGCAAGCGCTTCCGGAACACCGGGAAGTTACCGCGGTCGCTTCGGCCGTCAGCGGTGACCTCTTCGTTGGCCAGCACGGTGCCCAGCCCCGGACACCAGTTCACCATCGAATCCGCCCGGTAGACCAAGCGGTGAGCGTCGATCACGTCGGCGCGGTCGCCCGCCGACAGCTTCGCCCAATCCCGGCCGTCATCCAATTTCCTGGCGCCGGAATCGAATGAGGACACCAGCTCGGCGATCGGTCGGGCAATGTTCGCGGCGGTATCAAACCACGCGTTGTAGATCTGCAGGAAGATCCACTG
>NZ_JBAPPI010000423.1:0-5884 GCF_049280035.1 Mycobacterium sp.
CCGAAGTTCTGCTCGATGCGTATTACTCAGGACGTCCGCGACTACGCCGCCGAGCACGGACTCGACACCGAGGAAGCCATCGAGGCGGCTTTGCAGCAAGGTATGGCGGAGAAGTCGGCCGAGTTCGCCGAGCACGGCAATCGGGTGTATCTGCCGATCGCCCGGTGATCTACCTTCCACTCGCGCCGCTCGGTAGCACGCCGTTGCGGGTGCTGGCGATCGCCGGATCGGACTCCGGCGGCGGTGCCGGTATTCAGGCCGACATCCGTACCTGCACCCTGCTAGGGGTGCACGCACTGTGTGCGGTGACCGCGGTGACTGTGCAGAACTCGGTGGGCGTCAGGGGTTTTCACAAAGTACCCGGCAATGTCATCGCCGCCCAGATCGAGGTGGTATGCCACGACATCGGGCTGCAGGCCGCCAAAACCGGCATGCTGGCGTCGAAAGAGATCATCGCCGCGGTCGCGCAGAGTTGGCGCGAGCATGGCGCCGACGCGCCACTGGTGGTCGATCCGGTCTGCGCGTCGATGCACGGTGACCCTCTGCTCGACCGCACTGCGCTGGATTCCCTTCGCGCCGAACTGTTTCCATTGGCCACCTTGGTGACGCCGAATCTGCACGAAGTACGGCTACTGGTCGATATCGACGTTGTCGACTCGACATCCCAGGCCGACGCGGCTCGCGCGCTGCATGACCTGGGACCGAAGTGGGCGCTGGTGAAGGGCGGCCATCTGCGCGGGTCGGCCAGCAGCACGGATCTGCTGTTCGACGGCACCGACTTTCACGAGTTCGAGTCGCCGCGGGTGGACACTACCCACGACCACGGCGCCGGTGACACGCTGGCCGCTGCGACTGCCTGCGCCCTGGCCCACGGCTACACCGTGCCGGACGCGGTCGCGTTCGCCAAGGGCTGGGTGACCGAATGCCTGCGTGCCGCCTATCCGCTCGGGCACGGCCACGGCCCGGTGTCCCCGCTGTTCAGGTTGTCATGAGTCTCGAGCAGATCGCGGGCATCGCGCACGAACCTAAGCGTGACCCACCCGGTGGCCAAAAAGGAATTGTGGTGCTGACGCACGGCGCCGGTGGCAGCAGGGAATCCGCACTCCTGCAACAACTTTGCGACGAGTGGGCCCGACGTGGCTGGCTGGCGGTCCGCTACAACCTGCCTTATCGACGGCGACGGCCCAAGGGGCCGCCGTCGGGTTCGGCGGCCGCCGATCGTGCCGGCATCGTGGAGGCGATCGCCGTGTGCCGCGGCCTTGCCGACGGTCCGCTGATCGCCGGCGGCCATTCCTACGGCGGGCGGCAAACGTCAATGGTGATAGCCGAAGGTGCGCAGCCGGTTGACGTGCTGACGCTGTTCTCCTACCCGGTGCATCCGCCCGGTAAGCCCGAACGCGCACGCACCGAGCACCTGCCAGACATCACGGTGCCGACGGTGTTCACCCACGGCACCTCGGATCCGTTCGGCACCCTCGACGAGGTGCGCGCCGCCGCCGCGTTGATTGCCGCACCGACCGAGATCGTCGAGATCATCGGCGCGCGCCACGACCTGGGCTCGAAGACCCTCGACGTTCCGGCATTATCTGTCGACGCCGCATTGAAGCTGCTGCGCTGAGCGGCGGCGAATGAACTCGGCTGCGATATCGGCGACCTTAACGTTGGTGTCTTGCGAGGTGCGGCGGAGGATGTCGAACGCCTCGTCATCGGAGACGTCGTTGAGCACCATCAGCATGCCAACGGCCTTGCCGATCGCGCGGTTGCTGGCCAGCCCGCGTCGCAGCCCGGCCGCGTCTTCGCCATGCGCAGTGGCATTGGTAGCCACCGTGGCGAACGCCGCCAGCACGATGGCCCGTTCGACTGACTTGGTGTCGAATGCATTGGGTGTGTCGGAAAACAGGTTGAGCGCACCCACTTTGGCGCGATCCACCGGCATCCGAACACTCATAGCGCCGCGAACCTGCGTCTCGGCGACCACGCGGGCTGCGAATACCGGCCACCGACCACCAGTGGTCAGATCCGACGCTACTTGAGCGCTTCGTTCGTCGAAGGCATCGAGGCACGGCCCACTGCCCAGCGCCAGCTCGAGTTTGTCGATCTGCTGCGCGACGGGGTCGCTGACGGCCACTGTGCTGCAGGCGCCGTCACGGCTGATCATCAAGCTGGCATGGTCGCAGCCAGGAACCATCAATGTGGCCGCTACGCAGATCGCGGCATACATTTCTTTCGGCGTCAAACCCTCAGAGACGATGTCGGCCAGCGACGTAAACACGCTTGCCGGATCGACATGGCTGCAGGACGGCATGGCAGTCTCCCCACTCTTTTACGATGCAGGCCGACGGCGCCGGGGCGGCAGCGGGTTGCACCGCGTGTCCCCCGCTGCCGCCACCGGACAATCAGGCGTCGATCACCTCGCGTTGGGCGGCCTGGTAGTTGATGGCGTTGTGCCCGTCGCCGCGGCCGATCGTGATTTTGCGCGGCTTCGCCTTTTCGGCTACGGGGATGCGTAGCCGTAGCACGCCCTCGTTGTAGGAGGCCTCGATCCGGTCGGTGTCGAGGTTCTCGCCCAGAACCAGCTGCCGGCTGAATACTCCCCGTGGCCGCTCGGTTGCCAGCATCTCCCGGTTCGGATCAACGGCAGGACGCTGCGCACGCACAGTCACCACATTGCGTTCGATGTCGAGGTCTAATGAATCCTGGTCGATGCCAGGCAGGTCGAACTCGACGAAGAACGCATCACCTTCGCGCCACGCGTCCATCGGCATCACCGCCGGACGGGCGGCTGTGCCCAGCGCCTGCTGGGTGAAGCGGTCCAGGTCACGGAACGGGTCGGTACGCATCAGCATCGTGGTCACCTCCGACTCTCCTATCCTCTACAGGATGTCATCTATAATCTATGTCTAACGACATAGGTTTGATATAGCACGTGCGCTATTATGTCGCAAGTGTGATACAAAGGTTTTCTGTACGGGTGGCCAAGGATTGCTTTTGATGATCGATCGACCTGACACGCCAGGCATGCCCGCCCCGAGCCAAGGCGTATACGGCATCACCGTGGCCGCCGAACTCTCCGGCGTCGCGGTGCAGTCGCTGCGCCTCTACGAGCGCCACGGCTTGCTGACCCCCTCACGCAGTGACGGCGGCACCCGCCTCTACAGCGCGGACGACCTGGCCCGGTTGCAGCGCATCAGCGAGTTGGTCGCGGCCGGTGTTAATCTCGCCGGCATCGCGCACATCCTCAACTTGCAAGACGACAACGCGGCACTGCTCGCCGTCAACCAGGCGACGGCCACGAAGGCGAAGAAGAAAGCCAAACCCGAAGTCGACAGCGGCTAAGCGTCAACCAGGCTCGATATCATCGAGGCGGCATCCACGAACTACAAACTTACTCTGAAGTAAGGTACGGTCTTTTGATGAGTTCGGAGCATCTCGACGTCGTCGTCCTGGGGGCCGGCTTCGGCGGCATCGGCGCGGCGATCCAGCTCAAGCGCCTCGGGTACGACAACATCGCCATCCTCGACCGCGAAGCCGACTTGGGTGGAACCTGGCACGTCAATCGCTACCCGGGTCTTGCCGTCGACGTCCCGTCGACCACCTATTCCTACTGGTTCGAGCCCAACCCGTACTGGTCGCGGTTGTTCGCCACCGGCCCGGAGGTCAAGCAGTATGCCAACCACGTCGCCGACAAGTACGACGTGCGCCGTCACATGCGATTCAACACGATTGTGGAAAGCGCGCGCTGGGACGAGGACACACAGCTGTGGCAAGTGGCGCTGGCCGACGGCGAAACGCTGACCACCCGCTTCCTGATCACCGCCACCGGCTTCCTGTCGCAACCCCACACGCCGGACATCCCGGGCATCACCAGCTTCAACGGCAAGGTCGTGCACACCACCGCGTGGGACGACAGCCACGACTTCGCGGGTCGCCGGGTCGGTTTGATCGGCACCGGGGCCACCGCGATCCAGCTCATCCCTGAACTCGCAAAGGAAGTCGCCGACTTAACGGTGTACCAGCGCACCGCGATCTGGGTGGCACCCAAGCTGGACTTCAACATCGCGCCGGCCGTGCGACGGCTGTTCGCCCGGATCCCACCGACCCAACGTGTGGTGCGCTGGGTGACCGACAACCTGCTCGAGTTCATGACGCTCACCGCCGTGCTGAATTACCGCTACTTCCGGCGGCTGTCCATTGGCGGGATGGACGTCTGCAAAATGCACCGGTTCGTGCAGGTCCGCGACAAGGAGCTGCGGCGCAAGCTGACACCGGACTACGACATCGGCTGCAAGCGGCCCAGCTGGTCCAACGACTACAACCGCAGCTTCACCAAACCGAATGTGCACCTGGAGACCGGCGGCATCGAGCGGATCGAGCCCGATGGCATCGTCACCAACGACGGCCAGAAGGCCGTCATCGACACCCTGGTGCTGGCGACCGGCTTCGACCTGTGGGACGCCAACTTCCCGGCTATCGAGGTGGTCGGCCGGGAAGGCAGGAATCTCGGAAAGTGGTGGCGGGAGAACAGGTTCCAGGCCTACCAAGGCGTGTCGATTCCGTACTTCCCCAATTACCTGAGCCTGGCCAGCCCGTACGCCTTCTCCGGACTGTCGTTTTTCAACACCATGGAATACCAGATGCGGCACATGGACCGGTTGTTGGGCGAGGTGAAGCGCAGGGGTGCAACCACATTCGAGGTTACCGAAGAGGCCAATGCACGCTTCCTGGACCGGATGACCAAGAATCTGGATGGCACGGTGTTCTACGCCGGTGACTGTGCCACGTCGCGGTCCTACTACTTCAACCACAGCGGCGAGGCGACCCTGCTACGACCTACCTCGGTGCGCAACGCCGTGCGGGACGGCTCTCGGTTCCCGCTGAGCGACTACGCAATCAGCTAGGGAGGACTGGAAAAAGACTATGTCTCGCAAAAGCAACCGTCTCGCCCGATTTTCGGGTCTGGCACTGGCCGGAGCCGGGCTCTCCCACTTCACCAGTCCAAAGTTGTTCGAGCCGATCACCAAGGCGGCATTTCCACGTAACACTCGGCAGCACGTCTACACCAACGGCGGCATCGAAACCGTATTAGGTCTGGGTTTCAGCAGCCGGCAGACCCGTGGCGTGGCCATCGTCGGGTTGATCGGCTACCTCGCCTATCTGGGCGGCAACGCTATTCGCCACTCCCAAACAGCGTAGCCTCCATCAGTTTTCGTACGCAGGCTTGCGGGTAGGCGGAGTTGTCGGCCGGGTGCTCGTAGTGCACCAGGCGTCCCACGTCGACCACCAGGGCCAGCGCCGCGTGCACCAAAATCCGCGCCTGCGTCGCCGTGAGCGTCGGGCGGGCGGCTGCGAGCAGACGCATCCAGCCATCGATCGTCGAGCGCTGCACACTGCGCAACAGCTCCTGGTCCACCCGCGTCAGATTGACCCGCTCCGTGTAGTAGATCGCGACGAGTTCCGGGTTAGCGAACGACGTTGCCACGTAAGCCTCGATCAATAGGGTGAGCATTTGACGCGGTTCGGCAAGACCGGTCAGGATCGCCGACAAACGGCCGGAAATCCGGTCCGCCGCGCGGCGCAAACCCGTCGAGAGGATGTCGCACTTGCCGGGGAAATACCGGTAGATCCCGGACACCGGAATGCCAACCGCCGAGGCGATCTCCGCCATGCTGGTCTCGGGGTAGCCCTTGGCGTGGAACAACACCATCGACGCCTGCAGCAGAGCCTCGTAGACTCCGGTGTCCGATTCGAAGATCTGCCAGGACGTAGGACGGCTCAGCGCCTCTTCCGGCTTCGGTAGCTCAGCACGGAGCACTGCTGAGGCGACGTCAGCCAGCAGCGCACTGATCTCGTCGGACGGTAGCGCAACCCGGTGGTCAACGATGCT
>NZ_JBAPPI010000424.1:0-2299 GCF_049280035.1 Mycobacterium sp.
GCCGGAGCAGCAGGTGGTGGTGTGTTCAATGAGAACTGAGGCGGCATTTCAGCGTCTTGGCCGATGCAGATCACTGTGCATGACGGGCGGGGAGCGGCGGTCCGCTGCCACGGCTGGTTGGGGCTACTGGTCCCAGTGAGGTCGATCAGCGGCATCTGCGCCAGCGGGTCGGTGGACGGCAAGCCGTGGATGTTGAGGGGGAGGTTCGGCCCGAGCCCCTCGGGGTTCTCCAGGTGTGCGTCGCCCAGCGGCGGTGGGGGTCCGGTCAACGGCGGCAGGTCGACCGGGACCACGCCGGTGGCGTACGCCGCTGCCCAGCCCAGCACGTTTTGGGCATACGGCATGGAGTTGTTGTAGCGCAGGATCGCGGCCAGCACCTGAGACTGGTCGCGCAGGTTCAGCCCGCCGCTGCACAGATAGCGAGCGGCGCCCAGCGTGGCGTCGTACAAGTTCTGCGGATCGGCCACGCCATCGCCGTCGCCGTCGGAGGCATAGCGCGCCCAAGTGCCCGGCAAGAACTGCATCGGACCCACTGCGCGGGCGTAGGTGATGCGACCGCCAGTATCGCCTTGGACGATGACCTCGTTGCCGGGCAGCGTGCCATCCAGCGCTGGGCCGTAGATGGGTCGGATCGCGTTGCCGTGCACATCGGTGGCGCCGCCGTTGGCGTGCATCGATTCGATGCGCCCGATACCGGCGAGCAGGTTCCAGCTGATGCCGCAGCCAGGGTCAGCTCCGGCCATCATCCGTTCGGCGTTGCGGTAGGCGGACAGTGCCATCGTTGGAATGCCAAGCGCGCCAGGTGTATTCACCACTCCCAACGGCGGGGGAGCCGACACCGTGGGGGCCGCCGCGATGTGGAAGCCGATCTTCGGATGTTGGACCGAGATCACCATTGGCCCCGTCGGATCGGTGGAGGCGGGAGCGACCGCGGCAACCGGGGTGATGGCGGCGTCGCGCAGCGTCGACCTCGGCACCGGGAATGGTGGGGCCGCGGCGCCCACGACTCCGGCGAAGACCAGGCAGGCGATCATCGCAACACCGAATGCCGGGCTCCGTGCGGTACGGGTCAGCGACTGCTGCACCGCCGCAACGACGGCAACGAAGGCGGCAGGGATTTTCGTGGCCCGGGCGGCGCGAACCGTTGAGTGCCGGACGGTAGCGAGAGCGGTGACGAGGACAGCAGGCATCTTGGGGGTCCGCGGCACGCGAATTATCCGCTGCCGCATCTTTGCAAGAGCCAGGCCTCCCCCGATGCGCACTCGACCGTCCTCAATATTCGAGCCCTATTAGGCACTTGTGAAACCACTTTGAGCTTCGTGACCTAAGTCACGATACATAACTCTCTGATCACAAAGGCCACAATCGCCGAGTCTGTGCCCAGCGCCGATACCGGGTTGCGCGAGGTCAAACGGCGGACGGATTTTCAAGATCTGTCCGCGAAAATTTTATTTCGCCCGTAGGCATTTTTAAGTGGACTTCGCGGCCCGCGCATCTGAACCATCGCCGCTAGGCGCCAACGTTTTGTTTGCCTTGTCCGGATGTCGGTCTTCCAGCAGGCCGCGCAGACCTTCCAGTTCGTGGCGCAGGTGTTCGCGGTTCTTTGCGACATCGCCGATCGCCAGCCGCAGCGCGGCCAGCTCCCGGGCCAGGAATTCGGTGTCGGCCTTCATCTCCTGGTCTCGGCGACGATCCTCTTCGAGCGCGACGCGGTCCCGGTTCTCTTGGCGGTTTTGGGCCAGCAGGATCAGCGGCGCCGCGTAGGCGGCCTGGGTGGAAAACGCCAGATTGAGCAGGATAAACGGGTAGGGGTCCCAACGCAGGCTGACCGCGACGATGTTGATCACGATCCACACCACGACCAGGACCGTCTGAATCAGCAGGTAACTGCCCGTGCCGAAGAACCGGGCGATGGATTCGGTGAACTGCCCGACGGCATCGGGGTCCACCCGCGGCGCGACCAGTCGCGAGGTGCGCGGGGTATACAGCCGCTGCCGCGGCGCCGACTTGCTCACGACGCTCCTCCGGCCGCGTCCAGCGAGACCACGTCGCTGCTGGCGCGCCAGTCGTGCGGCAGCAGATGGTCGAGTACGTCATCCACGGTCACCGCGCCCAGCAGGTGGTGCTGTTCGTCGACCACGGGCCCGCAAACCAGGTTGTAGGCGGCGAAGTAGCGGGTCAGCATCGGCAGCGAGGTTTCTGGTGCCAGGACAGGCAGATCGGTGTCGACAATCCCGCCGACCAGCATGGCCGGTGGCTCGCGCAGCAGTCGCTGCAAGTGCACACATCCCAGGTAATG
>NZ_JBAPPI010000425.1:0-9618 GCF_049280035.1 Mycobacterium sp.
GCATTCTGGCGGCCCGCGGAACAGGTGTCGAGGGACTGCTGCAGGTGCCCGAGTGGCGTGAGCGTATCGAGGAGAATCCGGCCAACAAGCAACGGTTCCTTGACCTTGACAAGGACGAGTTCCTCAAAGTGATGTTGCGCTGGCTCAACGCTTTCGTGTCCAAGCCCGGGCAGACCATTCCCGGCGTCGAGGACGAGATGTTCGACCGCATCCAGGTTCCCACGCTGATCATTCGCGGCGGCGCGAACGACTGGGATCATCCCAAGCGGACTTCGCTTGAAGTCAGCTGCTTGATCAAGGGATCGAAATTGATCGATCCGCCCTGGCCGGAGGATGCGTGGGAACGTGCGTCCGAAGAACGTGCGGCGGGCAAGGTGAAGCACTTCAACATGTTCGACACCTGGGTGCAGGCCGCACCCCCGATCCTGGAGTTCCTCGGACGGTGACTACAGCGACTCCGCGCCAGCCGTCACTCGGTGAGGATGTGCACCTCACAGTTAAGCGACGCCTCCAGGGCGGTATGAAGACGGCTCTCCGGAATGCGCTCCAGATCCGCCTGACGCAGCGTCACGTACACCACATCGAACCCGTCGTCGCCGGGGGATCGTCTGATCTGTCCGGTCAACCCGAATCCGGCCAGCACCCCATGGGCGTCGTCGTCGGTTCCCCTGCTGACATAGGTGACAACGCCGGCGACCGGCGTCGTACCGAAAGCCATGGCGCACAACTCCAATGCGATCTGCTTGACGGCGTCGGCATCGTTACCGGTGATGAGCAGCTGCACGTCGCGGCGGTCAGCCGGCATCCCCGCGAGGGTGGTCTGCACCACCTCAGCGCCGGCTTCGCCGGCGAGACCGAGGAGCGTGCTGATGCCCTGGTCTAACTGTGCCGGTGTGAGCAAGCCGGACGGGTCAACACTGACCCGCACCACTGCTGTTCGCATGTGCGCAACTTTAGCGACGGAGGGTTGATGGAGACCACTGCCGCATCGACCATCACGATCGCCGCCTGGTCCGGCTGCGCGCCACGGCTGCTGCGTGATCAGCCCGAGCTGCAGACGGTTCGCGAAGACTACGCCGCCTACAGCGACCGGGGCGGCTATCGTCCGCTTGCGGCTGCCGACGAGTTGCTCGACGACGTCGAGCGTAGCGGATTGCTCGGTCGAGGCGGCGCGGGATTCCCGTTAGCGGTGAAGCTGCGCACGGTCCGCGATAACGGAATACGCAGCGACATCGGCACCGTCGTCGTCGCGAACGGCGAAGAGGGAGAACCGGCTTCGATCAAGGACCGATGGCTGCTGCGCAACCGGCCGCACCTGGTCCTCGATGGTCTGCGGTTGGCGGTGGCGATCGTGGCGGCCGACCGCGCGCACGTCTACGTGTCCGACCCGGAGTCGGCGCGCAGCGTGGAAACCGCGCTAAGCGAAATCGACACCGACACGCTAGGCGGCATCAGCGTGGCCGTGCGGGTGGTGGACCCCGGATACATCGCCGGAGAGGAGACCGCCGCGGTCCGCGCGCTCAATGGCGGCCCGGTCAAGCCGACGGACAAACCGCCCCGCCCGTTCGAGGTGGGCGTTGACGGGCGACCCACCCTGGTGAGCAACGTCGAGACCCTGGCCAACCTGCCCTACATCCAGCAACACGGTTCGACGGCGTTCCGCGACCAGGGCACCCCGGGGTCGCCGGGCACTCTGCTGGTGACCGTCACCGGCGCTGACCGGCCGCCGGGCCTCTACGAGGTCCCGCATGGCTTGCCAATCACCGAACTGCTTGCCCTGCACGGTGTTTCCGCCGACCGGGTGCGGGGCGCGTTGATGGGCGGCTACTTCGCCGGTCTGCTCAACCGCGACGTGCTCGATGCGACGGTGGATCACGAAACTTTTCAACGCCTGGGCAGCGGGCTGGGATGCGGTGCGATTTCGGTGATCACCGACGACTGCCCGGTGGCGGTGGCCGCCTCAGTGCTGGCCTACTTCGATCGGGAAAACGCCGGGCAGTGCGGCTCTTGCTTCAACGGGACCGCGGCGATGGCTGCCGTTGCCGGGGCGCTGCGCGACGGCGTCGCCACCGAGGAGGACCTGACCCGACTGCGCCGCTGGTCCGTCGTGCTGCGCGGCCGCGGAGCATGCGCGACACTGGACGCCGCCACAAACGCCGCGGCGAGTCTGCTCGACCAGTTCCCGAAGGCGGTGCAGCAGCATCTCCACAATGCTTGCCAAACATGCCAATCCGGCGCTTTCTATGCCGATCGTCCCTACCAGGTGGAGGCGGTGACACCGGCATGAAAATCCGCCTCGACCGCACCGTCTGCGACGGCTTCGGCGTGTGCGCCAAGCACGCCCCCGGCTACTTCTCCCTCGACGATTGGGGATATGCGTCGTTGGTCGGCGACGGCACCGTGGCCGATGAAGACCATGATGCGGTCATGAATGCGCTGATGGACTGCCCGGTGCACGCCATCATGGAGCTGGATGAACGTAGACCGGACGAGGCCCACCCACTGTCAAACAGCGACGAAGATCCTGCCGCGCACCTGAAAACCGAGGCCAACGAAGCGGAGTGGGGTTTCACGCGTTGACGCAGAACACCGGACGGCCGTTGCCTTTGGTCACCGACGAGAATGAATTCTTTTGGCGCTCAGGCGCCGACGGCGTGCTCCGGCTGCAGGAATGCGCTGACTGCTCCGCGCTCATCCATCCGCCGGCGCCGATTTGCCGGTACTGCCGCTCGCACCGCCTGGAGGTGCGGACAGTCTCGGGTCGCGCAATCCTGGCCGGATTCACCGTCAATCACCGTTTCAGCCTGCCCGGCTTGCCCGCCCCGTACGTCGTCGCCCAGGTCGCGATCGCCGAAGACCCCCGGGTTCGGCTGACCACCAACATCATTGGCTGCGACCCTGAGCAACTGCAGCTAGGTCAGCAAGTCGAGGTCGTCTTCGAGCAGGTCGAGGAGGTGTGGCTGCCGTTGTTTCGTCCCACCGAAGACACCCGGCCCGCTGCGCTGCCAATCGACGAAATCGCCCCGGAGCGCTTCGGTGAATATGTCCGCCCGATGGTCACGCCGGAGAAATTCGAAGACAAGGTGGCGCTCACCGGGATCGGCATGTCGGAGATCGGGCGCCGGTTGATGGTGCCGTCGCTGTCGCTGACGGTGGCCGCGTGCGAGGCGGCGATCGCCGATGCGGGCCTGACGTTCGACGACATCGACGGCCTATCAACCTATCCCGGCGGGGGCAACCTCGGCGGGTTCGGCGAAGGCGGAGTCACCCCGTTAGAGGCGGCGCTGGGCATCCGGCCGACGTGGCACAACGGCGGAATCGAGACCTTCGGCCCGGGTGGCTCGGTGATCGCGGCGATGCTTGCCGTCGCTGGCGGCCTGGCGCGTCACGTGCTCTGTTTCCGGACGGTATGGGAAGCCACCTTCAGCGAGTTGATGAAGCAGGGCAAGGTTGTCCCGTCGATGGGCCGCAGTGGCGGCTGGCTGATGCCGTTCGGCGCCACCTCGGCGGCTCACACACTTGCGCAGAACGCGCAGCGCCACTTCCATCGGTACGGGACGACGAAAGAGACATTGGGCTGGATTGCGTTGAACCAGCGCGCCAATGCCGAACTGAACCCATCAGCGGTCTACCGGTCTCCGATGACGATGGACGACTACCTGAACGCACGTCCTATCACGACGCCGTTCGGGCTCTACGACTGTGACGTGCCCTGCGACGGGGCCATCGCCATCATTGTCTCCGCCGTCGACGCCGCCCGCGACCTGGCCAAGCCGCCGGTGTTGGTGGAGGCGGTGGGCACGCAGATCATCGAGCGGATCGACTGGGACCAAAGCACATTGACCCATGAGCCGCAGGTGCTCGGCCAGTCGGCGCACCTTTGGTCGCGTACCTCGCTGCGGCCGGAGGACGTCGACGTCGCCGAGTTATACGACGGGTTCACGATGAACTGCCTGTCCTGGATTGAAGCGTTGGGGTTCTGTCGGATCGGTGAGGCCAAGGAATTCCTGGACGGCGGAAAGAACATCGCCCGTGACGGCCAGCTGCCGCTCAACACGCATGGTGGTCAGCTGTCGCACGGCCGAACGCACGGCATGGGTCTGCTGCACGAAGCCGTTAGCCAGCTGCGCGGCGAGGCCGGGCAGCGGCAAGTCGCTGACGCCCGCGTCGGCGTGGTCAGCAGTGGCGGCCTAACACCAAGCGGCGTACTGCTGCTGCGGGCCGACACATGAGTCCCCATCCGCGGGTCGTCATCGTCGACGGCGTACCGATGTCAGCCCTGGTCGCCGAAGCGCCCGACCCGCGAGCGGTCATCGTGGCCATTCATGGTGGAGGCACCACCGCACTGTATTTCGACTGCCCCGGCAACCCGGAATCGTCCTTCCTCCGAGCAGCCGCGGCACACGGATTCACCGCGGTGGCGCTCGATCGCCCCGGCTACGGCAGCTCGGCTCCCTACCCGGAGGCGATGGCCCGCCCCGAGCAGCGAGTCCAGCTTGCTTACGCGGCGGTCGATCGCATCCTCGGCGACCGGCCGCGCGGTGCAGGGTTGTTTTTGATGGGCCATTCCGGCGGATGCGAATTGACAATGCGGATGGCCACAGACGAGCAAGCCGAACGCGGTAGCGATCTGCTCGGCATCGAGTTGGCGGGCACCGGTCGGCATTACCATCCGGCGGCTCGCGAAATGCTCAAGACGGCAACCCGGGACCGCCGCCCGGCCGGCCTCCGCGAGTTGTTGTGGCACCCGGAGCGACTGTATCCGCCCGAAGTGCTCAACGGCGCAACGGTTTATCCCGGTGCTCCGCCCTATGAGGACCTGATGGTTTCCAACTGGGCCCGTCAGGACTTTCCGGCGCTTGCACCCGAAGTGCGCGTCCCAGTGCACTTCAGCATCGCTGAGTACGAAAAGGTTTGGCAGACCGATACTTCGGCGATGACCGAGATCACGCCCATGTTCTCCAGCGCGCCACGGTTCGTGGTCCATCACCAACCCGAGGCCGGACACAACATCAGCCTCGGCCACACCGCCGCGGCCTACCACTCGACGATTCTGGAGTTCGCCGAGGAATGTGTCGTCGCGCGTGAAAGTCGCGATTTGGAGGCCGGTTGATGCGCGTGGGATTCATTGGCTTAGGCAGTCAGGGCGGCCCAATGGCGCGGCAAATCGCCGAAGCCGGCTTCCCTACGACGCTGTGGGCGCGCCGACCGGCGTCGCTCGAGCCGTTCGCCGACACCGCGGCCAAAGTCGCCGGATCACCGGCGGAACTCGCGGCCAGTAGCGATCTCGTCTGCCTCTGCGTGGTCGGGGATGCCGACGTCGAGGAGGTGACTGGCGGCGAGAACGGAGTGCTGGCCGGACTCAAGCCGGGCGGCGTTATTGCCATCCATAGCACCGTGCACCCCAAGACGTGCCATAAGTTAGCGCAAAGAGCTGGCGCCCAAGGTATCGCAGTTATCGACGCGCCGGTCAGCGGTGGCGCTCCGGCGGTGGCGGAACGTCGTCTGCTGGTGATGGTCGGCGGCGACGCCGACGTCGTCGAGAGCTGTCGCCCGGTCTTCGAGACCTACGCCAACCCGATCGTGCACACGGGCGATCTGGGCTCCGGGCAAACCACCAAGCTGCTGAACAACCTGCTGTTCACCGCTAACCTGGGAACCGCGGCTACGGCTTTGGCGCTCGGAGAGGCGCTCGGCGTTCTGCCAGACCGGCTCACCGACGTCATCTCACGCGGCAGCGGAAACAGCTTCGCACTCAACGCTCTTGGCGGTGACACTGGCGGTTTGGATCGCCTGGCCGGCCTCGCCGGAACGCTGCTGCAGAAAGACGTCCGTTTGGTCGCCGACCTTGCCAATGCCGCCGCCGTTCCCGGCGGCGCGGTGCTCGACACCGCTGACGCCACCCTGACCCTGATGAAACACCCACGGTGAGAATCGGATTCATCGGCGCGGGACGGATGGGACGTCCCATGGTGGCCCGTCTCGTCGATGCCGGCCACCAGGTCGTGGTGCTCGGCCGCACCGCCGAGAAGCGTGCTGCCATAGCCCAATTGGGTGCCGCGCCGGTCGCCGACACCGCTGAGGTGAGCGCGCAGGCGGACGCGGTGTTGGTCTGCGTGTTCACCGACGAACAGGTGCGGCAGGTGTGTCTGGACGACGGCCTACTCGCGACGATGTCGCCGGGCTCGGCGTTGGTGGTGCACACCACGGGAAGTCCGCGCACGGTCGAGACCATCGCCGTGCGTGCCACTCCCCACGACGTCGACGTAGTCGACGCACCGGTCAGCGGAGGCCCACACAACGCCGCGGCCGGCGCCCTGACGCTGTTCGTCGGGGGCGCCGAGAATGCGGTGGCGCGCGTCCGCCCGGTGTTGAGCTGCTACGGCGATCCGATCTTGCATGTCGGCCCGCTAGGAGCAGGGCAGAAGGTGAAGCTAGTCAACAATGCGCTGTTCGCTGCGCACATCGGATCGCTATCGGGCGCTGTGGAACTGGGTGCGCGGCTCGGCGTGCCGGAATCGACGCTGCTTAGCGCCCTTCCACACGGGAGCGTGGGGAGTCGGGTGCTGGACATCGTCGCCGCGCGCGGATCCGTTGCGTCTTTCATCGACACAGCCGGGGAATTCGTCGGCAAAGACGTTGCCGTGGCCAGGAGTGTCGCCGCCGAGCTGGGCAGTGACCTGGGCGTGCTCGACGACGTCATCGGCGCGGCCATGCGGGTATGAGATGAGGTCTTTTCGACACGCGATGAACCGTCTACCGTTAGCGTTACAGTCAAGCATTCCGTCGTAACGGTGTAAGCGCCGCACTTGGCGGCCAGGAGGGTGCAATGACCAAGCCGAAGGTCGTCTTTGATCCGTTCTCCGAGGAGTACTTCACCAATCCGTTCGATATCTATCGACGAATGCGCGAGGATGCACCGCTGTACTACGACGAGAAAGAGGATTTCTACGCGCTAACCCGCCACGAAGACGTGGCCGGCGCGCTCAAGGACTTCGAGACCTACTCCTCGAGCCGTGGTTGCGACCTGGCGATGGTGCGCAAGGGCATAAGCCCCGAGCAGAGGTCGATCATTTTCATGGACCCGCCGGAGCACCGCCACATGCGCAGCCTGCTCAATAAGGCCTTCACCCCACGGGCTGTTCAATCGCAGCACGACACAGTCGTCGAAGTGGTCGAAAAGTATCTGAGCGCGGCCGATCCCGAGCATTTCGACGTCGTGCAGGACTTCTCCGGGCCGTTCCCGGTCGAAGTCATCACCACAATGGCCGGGGTGCCGGAGGAGTACCGCCAGCAGGTGCGGCACTGGATCGACACCAGCCTGCACCGGGAACCGGGGCAAATCGAGCTCAGCGAAGCCGGCATGCAGGCCAACATCGACACCGCGATGTATTACTTCGGGCTGGTGCAGCAACGGCGCGAAAACCCGCAGGACGACATGCTCAGCAAGCTGATCGCCGCCGAAATCCCCGGCGAGGATGGTCAGACTCGCAAGCTCGACGATATTGAAATATGCGGTTTTGCCACGCTTCTGGGCGGGGCCGGCGCCGAGACCGTCACAAAGTTGATCGGCAGCGCGGCCGTGCTCTTCGCCCGCAACCCAGACCAGTGGGAGAAGCTGAACGAAGATCGCAGCAAGATCCCCGGCGCCGTCGAAGAGTTGTTGCGCTACGAGGGACCAGTTCAGTACAACGTCCGCTGGACCTTGAAAGAGGCACACACCAGCGGTGGGACGATTCCCGCCGGCAAGCCGGTGTTCTTGATGAAGGCCGCCGCGAACCGCGACCCGGATGCCTTCACCGACGCCGACACCTTCGACATCGAGCGCGACCAGACCGAGGCACAGCACCTCGGCCTCGGATACGGAATTCACAGTTGCCTGGGCGCTGCGTTGGCCCGCATGGAAAGCAGGATCGCACTGGAGAAGCTGCTCGACTTCATGCCCCGCTACGAGGTGAATTGGGACGGCTGCAAACGGGTCACCATGCAGAATGTCGCGGGCTGGCTGAACGTACCGGTGAAGGTATTGCGCTGAGAGGGCTTGAATGACCAAGAAGATCGAAGTCGACTGGGGGCTGTGCGAAAGCAACGGGGTGTGCATGGGCATCATCCCGGAGGTGTTTCGGCTCGAGGATGACGACACGCTGACCGTCCTGCAAGAAGACGTCACGCCCGAGAATGAAGAGCAAGTCCGCGAGGCAGTCCGGCAATGCCCTAGGCAGGCCATTTCGATCCGCGAATAGCGCTTGTCGGACGATGGGATAATCGAATGTATGTGCGGCTCCTCACGTTCTCGTGGGGAGTTCGGGGTGTAGTCCACCGAGTCCCGGGCAGCGCGCTACTGTTTCCCACCCTGTGCGCACCCAGCGCCACACTCGACCCCATCCCTCACCGGCCGCGGTGCGCTGAGCGCGCCGCGAAGATTCCCGAACGCCGACACACCCGCGCCCAAAACCACGCCCACTACATCGCCACCCAACGTCGACACAACCGAGCAGCATGCGAGGCGTGCCAAACCAGCTGGGCTGCAACGCAACTCACCTCACACGGCCACCCACCCGACGGCGAACCACCGCCCTTTAGCGTCGATTGCGCTTCAGAAACCGTCGCGGGCTTCTGCGCCAAAACCCAGCTCAGCGCAGCTAATTGGAAATCTTTATTCTTTTTCCTCCGGGAGTGCGCTCGCGGCTTATCGTGAGCAGCAATCGCATTTTGCCCACGGGAGGCCGGCTATGGAGGGCACGCCGTTCGGACGCTACCGCCTGATCGAGTTGCTGGGCCGCGGCGGCATGGGCGAGGTGTGGCGCGCGCATGACACGTCGACCAACAACCGCACGGTGGCGATCAAACTGCTCCCGCCGCATCTCGCTGGCGACAGCACGTATGTGCAGCGGTTCCGCCGGGAAGCAGATGCGGCCGCGCAGCTGAACAACCCGCACGTCATTCCGATCCACACCTACGGCGAGATCGACGGTCGGCTGTATGTGGACATGCGGCTGATCGAAGGCCGCGATCTGCAGGAGGTGCTGGCCGACGGGCCGCTGGAGCCGGGGCGGGCGGTGCGCATCATTGAGCAGGTGGCCAAGGCGCTGCACGCCGCGCACAAGATCGGTCTGGTGCACCGTGACGTGAAGCCGTCCAACGTTTTGCTCGATGAGGACGATTTCGCGTACCTGATCGATTTCGGCATCGCCCGCGGCGCCGACCAGACCCGAATGACCGGCACCGGCAGCGTCATCGGCAGCTGGCCCTACATGTCCCCGGAGCGGCTGCGAGCCGGCCAGGTCGACGCCCGCGCCGACATCTACGCGTTGGCGTGCGTGCTCTATGAGTGTCTTACCGGCAGCACACCATTTCCCGGAGACAACTTCGAACAGCAAATCACCGCGCATTTGACGGCCCCGCCGCCGCGCCCGTCGAGCACCGATCCCAACATCCCCAAGCAGGTCGACCAGGTGATCGCCACCGGCATGGCCAAAGAGCCCGACCAGCGCTATGCCACCACCGTCGAGTTAGCCGACGCCGCCCACGACGCCATCACCACGCCGCTGGCACCACCCAGCGAACCAACCCTGCTAGACCCGACCCGACCCGCATCCGCCCGCCTTGACGATCAGC
>NZ_JBAPPI010000426.1:0-7111 GCF_049280035.1 Mycobacterium sp.
GTGATCGGTTGGTGGGCGCTGTCGCGGGTGCTGCAGCGGCTGCGCGGCGTTCCCGACGTGCACAAACTGGACGCGCTGCTCAGCAGCGGACCGATCCAGCCGGTCCCGGTGCGGCTGGACGAGGTGCGCTGGCGCTATCCGGGCGCCGACCACGACGCACTGCGTGCGGTCAGCTTGGATGTGCGGCCAGCCGAGCAAGTAGCTGTCACCGGCGGCAACGGCTCCGGAAAGACGACGCTGATGCTGATCCTGGCCGGCCGGGAACCCACCTCGGGCACGGTCGAACGTCTTGGTGCGGTGGGTCTCGGTCAACTCGGCGGGACGGCCGTCGTCATGCAGCACCCGGAAAGCCAAGTGCTGGGCTCGCGGGTCGCCGACGACGTGGTGTGGGGACTGCCTCCCGGCAAGACCACCGATGTCGACCGATTACTCGCTGAAGTCGGGTTGCAGGGCTTCGCCGAACGCGACACCGGCGGTTTGTCCGGCGGGGAACTGCAGCGCCTCGCCGTGGCCGCTGCGCTGGCGCGCGAGCCGGCCCTGCTCATTGCCGACGAAGTCACCAGCATGGTCGACCAGCAGGGCCGGGACGCACTGTTGGCCGTGCTGTCCGGTCTCACCGACCACCACCAAACCGCGCTGGTGCACATCACCCACTACAACAACGAGGCTGATTACGCCGACCGCACAATCAATCTCAGCGACTCGCTGGATAACACCGCCATGATCGAGACCGCGCCCCCGCCTGCGCCGACGGTCACGGTAGGACACCACTCTGCCGCGCCGGTGCTCAAACTCGCAGGCGTCGGCCACGAATACGGGAGTGGCACCCCCTGGGCGCAGACCGCGCTCCGCGATATCAGCTTCGTAGTGCATGAGGGCGACGGGCTTCTGATCCACGGCGGCAACGGCTCCGGTAAGTCGACGCTGGCGTGGATCATGGCCGGGTTGACCGTACCCACCACCGGCACCTGTCTAGTTGACGAGCGGCTCGCCTCCGAGCAGGTCGGCGCAGTAGCGCTACAGTTCCAGGCGGCCCGCTTGCAGTTGATGCGCAGCCGTGTCGACCTGGAAGTGGCGTCGGCGGGCGGCTTTTCGCCTGACGATCACGCCCGAGTGACCGCAGCGCTGGCCGCTGTCGGCCTGGATGCCGCGCTGGCGAAGCGGCCCATCGACCAGCTCAGCGGCGGTCAGATGCGCCGCGTGGTCCTAGCCGGATTGCTCGCGCGATCGCCGCGGGTCTTGATACTCGACGAGCCGCTCGCGGGACTAGACGCCGCCAGCCAGCGCGGTCTTGTACGGCTGCTCGCGGACCGGCGCCGTGACACCGGTCTGACCGTTGTGGTCATTTCGCACGACTTCGCCGGGCTGGAGGAGCTGTGCCCGCGCACTCTGCACCTGCGCGACGGTCTGCTGGAACAGGCGCCGGTCACGGCCCAGTTAAGTGAGCAGACGGCGCCCCCGCCGACGCAGCACCCGACCCGCCGCCCACGTCGACCCGTTGTGCTGCTGCGCCCCGTGCCCGGGCGCTCCGTCATCCACGAGCTGTGGGCCGGCACCAAGCTGCTTGTTGCCTTTGGCATGTCGATGTTGCTGACGTTGTACCCCGGATGGATGGCGATCGGACTTGTGGCCGCGCTGGTGCTGGCGGGAGCGTGGCTCGCCCATATTCCCCGAGGCGTGCTGCCGTCGCCGCCGCGCTGGCTGTGGATCATGCTGGCCATCGTCGGTATCACTGCGACATTGGCCGGTGGCAGTCCGCAGATCCAGGTGGGCACGGTCACGCTCGGTCTCGGGGGCCTTTTGGAATTCCTGCGTTTCACCGCGCTGTCGGTCGTGCTGCTCGGGATGGGCGCGCTGGTGTCGTGGACGACCAACGTCGCCGAAATCGCGCCCGCGGTCGCCACTTTGGGTCGCCGACTGCGACCATTGCGCGTCCCGGTCGACGACTGGTCTGTCGCATTGGCGCTCGCATTGCGCACCTTCCCGATGCTGATCGACGAGTTCCGGGTGCTCTACGCCGCTCGCCGGTTGCGGCCCAAAGAGAAACCGCCCACCCGCAGGGCCCATCTCAGGCAGTTGGCGGCAGACGTGATCGACCTGATTGTTGCGGTTATCACCGTGACACTGCGTCGGGCGGACGAGATGGGCGACGCGATCACCGCCCGCGGCGGCACCGGTCAGATCTCGACGGTCTCGTCGAGGCCGAAACGTGCTGACTGGGTGGCACTTTCGATCGTCTCGGCGGTGTGCGCGACCGCCTTGGCGGGAGCGCTGCTGTTGGGCGTCTAGCGGCCGACAGCTCTCAGAACCGCACCAGTGCCGGCACGTCTGCGATCGCGCAATTGGGGATGCGTTCGGCCGCGCGCAGCAGGAAGTTGAGCTTCTCGATGCGTTCGCCCGACCGCGGGGCGCCGTTTTTCTGAAGCGGCGCCCCCAATCCCACCGCCAGGTCCATCACGACATCGTCGATGACACCGCCGGACCGGCCCGACGGGATCGTCAGAATGGCGTTCTGCGAGGCGTATTCGAAGCAGTCAAGTGCCTCGGCGATGGTCCCGACCTGGTTGGGCTTCAGAATGAAGCCGTCAACGGCCGAGGTCTTTACGGCCCGTTCCAGGCGTTCGGGGTTGGTGACGATCATGTCGTCGCCGAGGATGATCGAGCGGTCGATGGTCTGTACGGCTTTGGTGAAGCCGTCCCAGTCATCCCCGTCGAGCAGATCCTCGATGAACACCATCGGAAAGTCCTCCGACAGCGCCCGGGCGTAATCGATCAGCGCCTCCGCGGCCACCCGCTCACCGTTCAATGCGTACGTCTGCGTGCGCTGGTCGTACACCTCGCTGGATGCACAGTCCAGTGCAAACGCCATGACATCGGCACAGCCGGCGCGCTCGACCGCCTCGGCCAGCACCTCCATGACGACCCGCGGGTCACTGGACGGAGCAACATACCCGTACGACGATGCGATCAGCGGCGCGCGGCCAAGCCGTCGCGCAAGCACCTCGCCAAGCATGCCGAACAGACTCACACCCTTTTCGACCGCCGACTCGATGGAGTCGGCGCGATAGGGCACGACGAGGAACTCGTTGAACGTCTGGAAGGTATCCCCGTAGCGGCCACCGTTGATCATGTTGAAGCTGGGCGCCGGCACGGTGGTCGGCGGTTTGAGTCCGAGCAGCGTACCGACGTAGGTATAGGTGGGCATGCCCGCCGCAGCGGACGCCGCGCGCAACAGCGCGATTGAGGTGGAGTGAATCGCGTTTCCGCCGAGCCGGTGCTTGTCGGGCGTGCCGTCGAGCTCGATCATGACCCGGTCTAGGGACCGCGGGTCGTCGAGTTCGGCGCCGACAAGAACGGGAGCGATTTCGTCGGTCACGGCGGAAATAGCCTGGTGCACGCTCAGCCCGTTGTATTCGGACCGGTCTCCATCACGCAGTACAAACGCCTCGTGTGCGCCGACCGAGCTGCCGGTGGGGGACGCGCCGCGGCCGATATGGCCTGTGTCAGTGGTGATTTCAACCTCCACTAACGGACGGGCCTTACAATCCAGCAGTTGGCGAGCGGCGACGGATGCGATCTTCATCAAGGACCTCCCCGTTCCAGACGACTTGTCTTAGAACACCGCGACGCAGACTGCCACGAAGTGGCAAATCGCTGCGACTGCGGTACACGCGTGAAATATCTCGTGATAGCCGAAGGTCGCAGGCCACGGATCGGGCCAGCGTAGTCCGTAAAGCACCGCACCAAGGCTGTAAAGTGCGCCGCCGACCGCGAGCAGTACCGCCGCGGCCACGCCAGCGTTATGCAGGATCGTCCCTGCGTACGAAACCGCTACCCAACCCAGCAGCAAATAGAGCGCCACGCCCAGCCAGCGTGGAGCGTCGGGCCAGAACAGCGTCAACACAATTCCCGCCAGCGCCCCGCCCCACACGATCGCTAACACCAGATGCCCGGTCGACGGTGGCATGTCCAGCCTGGCGAACGGCGTATAAGTGCCAGCGATGAACACAAAGATCATCGAGTGGTCCAGCCGCCTCATCCAGTTCCTGGCGGCCGTCGAACCCCAACTGACACGGTGATATGTGGCGCTTACGGCAAACATCGCCACGATTGCCAGCGTGTAGGCCAGTGTCGCGTACCCAGCTCGCGTCGATGCCACAGCCCACGACACCGCGACCAGCGCCGAACCGGCTACCAGCGCCGCGTAGGCGCAGTAAAGATGGATCCATCCGCGCCACTGTGGCTTGCTCAGAACCCTGGCCTCGGACTCGGCGAAACGTCCGGTGCCGTGGAAATCAGTGGTCGGTCGGCACGCGATGGGCTGGGGGGCCGTATCGATGTGGTAGCTCAACATCCCCCCCTTGCGATCGCCGTCAACTTACGAGCGCCACGGTATGAGCGGATCGCTGAGAAGGCGCTGAGGAAGGCCGTCGGGCTGGGTGCCCGGCGCGGACGGGATGGTGACTTTTGCTGTTCTCAGCCGGCCCTCAGCCCTGGAGAATCAGACTGTGTGGGTGCCTACCTGGCCGCTGCGGCGAAGTGAGCTCGCGCGTCTGATGCGTCCGCTCAGTTTGGGTATCTCCGCTCGCTCTGCCGCGATCTCAGCGGTGGTCGTCCTGGTCGTTCTTACGTTCGCGGGCGCGGCCTTTGACCTGATCTTGTATAGGTCGTTGTTAGCAGGTGTCGACGACGCTACCGCGGGCAGAGTTCGCATCATTGTTGACGCCCTGCATTCGGATTCGCCCGACCATCTCGACAGCGCGCTTTTTACTACCAACCAGCGCGTGGTCGCAATCCAATTGATAGCCCCTGACGGCAAGGTGGTGAAGCGGGGCGGATCCGCGCCTGCGACACCTCTGATACCCCTCAGCGAGTTTGACTTCAACTTGCGACGCGGCATGCCAGACGATGCGGTGCCCGATGACGACATGCGCGTGAGCGGTCAGAAAGTCAACGCTGCGTCCGGCCAGTACACAGTGCTGGTCGGCGGAGGTAGCGAGGCGGTCGAGGCGACTGTGCGGACCGTCGCGCTGGTATTGGCTGGCGGCGCCCCGATCATCGTCGGGGTAGCAGCAACTGCCACGTACCGGCTCGTTCGCCGGTCACTGCAATCGGTGGACGCTATCCGCAGCAGGGTGGCTGAAATCTCAACCTCCGATTTGGCCGAGCGGGTACCCGTGTCCACCCGGCGTGACGAAATTTCAGCCCTGGCAGTCACCATGAACGAAATGCTGGCACGCCTCGAAGCCGGTCACCGAGCCCAACAGCGGTTCCTCAGCGACGCCTCTCACGAACTGCGCAGCCCGCTGGCCACCATCATCTCCGGTTTGGAAGTCGCCGAGGCGCATCCGGAACTGCTTGATGCGGAATTGGCCGTCGACACGCTGCTTCCCGAGGCGCACCGCATGCGGGTGCTGATCGAGGATCTGCTCTTGCTGGCCCGCGCCGATGAACAAAGCCTGGTGATGCGCAAGGAGGAGGTGCCGCTCGACGAACTCGCCAAAGTGGAGGCTGCACGAGCGCGGCGCGACGGCTGCACGATCCACACCACGATCTCTGCGGCGCGTTTGATCGGCGACCGGGCAGCGGTCGCGCGGGTGATCCGCAATCTCGTGGATAACGCTGTCCGCCAGGCGAAATCGCGTGTCGACATCCACGTTGGCAGCCGAGACTGCAACGTCATACTCACCGTCAGTGATGACGGGCCAGGCATCGCCCCGGCCGACCGAACGCGGGTCTTCGAACGGTTCGTGCGCCTAGACTCAGACCGCGCCCGCAGTGGCGGAGGAACCGGCCTGGGCTTAGCGATTGTCGCCGAGGTCGTGGCCGCGCACGGCGGCGCGGTCACTATTGACGACCGCTGCGGCGGCGGAACCACGATGATCGTGACGCTGCCTCAACAGACCAACCGGTAGCCGACGCCGCGGATCGTCTCAATGGTGTTGGTACCGAAGGGGACGTCGATCTTGCGGCGCACATATCCCACGTAAACCTCAACAACATTGTCAGGGCCCTGATAGTGCGCATCCCATACGTTGCGTAATATCTCGGTTTTCGTCACCACCATGTCCTTGTTGCGCATCAGAAACTCGAGTAGCCCAAACTCGCGGGGGGTCAGAGTGATTGGGGTCGAACCACGTTGGACCGTGTGCCGAGCAGGATCCAGTGACAGCGATCCGGCGGTCAATACCGTAGGTCGCTCTGGCGCGCCGCGACGGACCAGCGCTTGCATGCGCGCTACGAGGACCCGAAACGAAAACGGTTTTGTCAGATAGTCATCCGCTCCGAGGTCGAACGCATCGGTCTGGTCGTACTCACCATCTTTGGCAGTCAGCATGAGCACCGGTGTCCATACTTCCTGGGCCCGCATCCGCCGCAGCACCTCATATCCGCTGTGGCCAGGGAGCATGATGTCGAGAACTACGACGTCGAAGCTGTTCTCGATTGCCTCGTGTAGGCCCTCGACGCCTGTACCGACGGCGACGACGACGAAGCCCTCCGCCTTCAACCCCCTAGACAGGGTCGCCGACAAACGGGGCTCATCCTCAACGAGCAAAACTCTCACGTCGGTACGCTACTTCGCGGGCCGTGTGTGCGAAAGCGTTCCTTCGTCGGCAAACGTCAGCGGTTGCGACCACCTCGCTGGACGAGCCATAGGGTTAGCGCGACGGAGGCGACGACGAGGGCGACGAGCAGGATGTTTGTCATCCGAGCAATCTATCGGCGCGCAGGCCTCGTGAGTTGGTTACGCAGCGGGTAGTCGTGCGTCGGTGATCCCGAAGGGGCCGTCGGCATCGAACGTGGCTCGGGTGGCGGCGACGTGCACTTCAACAGTGGTTGGCTTGGATCCGCCGATCACCTCGATGAGGTTGTTGATGCCGGAGAAGACGCCGTCGCGGTAGTCCTGTGCCACGTTGCTGAGATGCTGGACAAAATGTGCTGACCCACCGGCGGCCGATACTCCGGCGGCGAATGTCGAGATCTCAGTCGGCTCGTAGCGGACCGGAATACCCAGGGTGTCTTGGACTTTCGCGGCGATGGCGTACCAATCGAGCTCTTCGGCACCGAACAGCCGATAGACCTGGCGATCATGCGGATCGGGGTTCTGCAG
>NZ_JBAPPI010000427.1:0-2101 GCF_049280035.1 Mycobacterium sp.
CTCGGCCATCAAGGGCTGAGCGATGAAAGCCATACCCGCCGTCCCTGGGTGAATCGAAGCCTACGGCCGACGGCCACGAACACCCTGCAAGAAAGGTAAGGAGCGATGACCGCTGTAGGTGCTTTGGGTATCGAGGGCTACCGCGAATTCTTGGTGCGGCGCGACGGTGAAGCGGATTTGCTGCATCGCCATCTAGCCAGCCGCGAGGAATTCTTCGGTGGCTTGGTGGCGGACCCGGTGCGCTCCACCCGTCCCATCGATCGGGGTGTGTTTGCGCGCAACCTGCACCGGCGGCGACCCGAACCGGGCCTCAGCCGAGAAATGCTGTTTCTGTTGGCAACCGCGAAGCTGAACCAAGCGGAGCGCTTCGGCGTCGGATTGGGTGAGACGTACGGGCACAACAGCGGTGACGACGCTCCGCCCGAGCGGGTGTACATCGAGCTCGAGGAGCACTATCACACCCGCCTGCTGGCCTACGTGCTCGACATGTTCGGTCTGCCGTTCCAAGTCGTCCCGCCGCCATTCGTGATGCGCCAGTTCGTCAAGCTCAACGTCTTCATCCCGGAGCGCATCGGGATCGCGTTCGTAGGGGCAGGCGAGATGGCCGGCTGCATCTTGTTCGACGAATTACGCCGTGTCGGGGTTGAGGTGTTCGCCGACGAACCAGATGTGGCCGCCCGCATCGGGCGGCTCTACAGCGAGATCCTCACCGACGAGATTGGCCACGTCGGCTATTGCGCGGCCCGCTGCACCTCTGGCGAGCGAGCCGTAATGCGTTGGCTATACCCACGTTTCGGTCGACTATTCGCACGCGAGACCGCCGAGATCAGCTTGCTGATCGATCCGAAGAAGCTACACGCCCGCCTCGACCAACCGTTCAATGTCGATCAGCTCACCGCCGGGTTGCCGAACGAGACGTTCCTTGCCGCACACCCCTGAAGGTCGGTAGCCGCGGGGCCGCGAGCCCGCCCGTAACATGAGCGCGTGGACGCATTTTTCATTGCGGACGGCGACTTCTATGTTCCCGGAGATCTGACGCGTGGACCGTGGGGGCAGACGATGGGGGGTCAGGTCACCGGCGGACTGCTGGGTTGGGCGCTGGAGAGCTTCGGCGATCCAGAGTTTCAGCCCGCACGACTGACCGTCGACCTGCTGCGCCCGGTGCTGCTGGAGCCGGTGCAAATCGATACCATCGTGCAACGCGAGGGTCGCCGGATAAAACTTGTCGACGGCGCGCTGTTGCAAAATGGCCGGGTCGTTGCGCGCGCCAGCGCGTTGTTTCTGCGCCGCGGCCAGCACCCTGACGGCAAGGTGTGGTCGTCCCCGGTGGCGATGCCACCGATTCCGACGCGCTCCGATGGGTTCGATATTGATATGCCGTTCGATATCTGGACCTACGGCACCAACTCCAAGACTGGAAGTGTGGGAATCGGCATGGGCGAGTGGGAACAGGCCACCGCCCAAAAATTTGCGTGGATACGACTGTTCCGCCCCATGGTGGCAGGATATCCGCTTACACCATTCACCCGCGCTGCGTTGGCCGGCGACGTTGTTAGCTCGTTAACACATTGGGGTACAGCGGGTTTGCGGTATATCAACGCGGACTATACGGTGACCCTGAGCCGACTGCCCGAGGGTGAATACATCGGGTTGGCCGCGCAAAGCCACTACGGCAACGACGGCGTGGCCACTGGAGCGGCAACCCTGTTGGACCATCGAGACCCGTCGGCACCGGGTCCGCTCTGGCGCTGGCGCAGTCGGCTGACGCGTTTCAACCGCGGTGGTAGGAGTCGCTGCCCAGCAAGGATTTTCGTTCCAGACCCCTTGCGAGAGCCTGCGTTTGGTCAGATCGGGGTCCAGAGTCCGTTGTTCCAGATTCCCCACCCATGGGCAGTCTGGTTCCACATCACCAGTGCCCCAGGCGCCCACGACGGTGGAGGTGGTTGCGGCGGCGCCCATGACGGCGGGACTCCCCAGGGTCCAAAGCCGGCCGGCCCAGTTTGGCCTGCCGGACCTTGCCCGTCGTGGCAGTGATTCCAGTCCCAGTCGTAGGCCTTCCCCCAGCTCGGGTCCCATTGATCGCCCGGGCACCAGTGATAGC
>NZ_JBAPPI010000428.1:0-1853 GCF_049280035.1 Mycobacterium sp.
ATTCATCGACGTGTCGCAGCAAGCGGTCCTGGCGTCGCGCGCCGACTGCGTGCTGGGCAGGTTCATCACCGGGGAGCTCGCACCGCAAAACACCCGCGATGATTACGATCAACAGGGCCCGGCGTCATTTTTCGCCTGCGCAGATGGATTCGTCTATCTCTACCTGACCAGCCGCAATCACTGGGCGGGCCTCAAAAAGCTGATGGGCCACCCGGAATGGCTCGACGCGTTCGACGACGACTGGCTCGAGTTCTCGGTCACTCCAGAGAAAGTGGCGACATTTCGGAAGGGCTTCGCCAACTGGGTCGCCGGCCTAACCAAAGACACGGCGGCCGAAGAGGCGCAGCGGTTAGGAGTCCCCCTGGTGCCCGTCAAAAGCGCTGCCGACCTGAAGAACTCGACCCAGTACCGTCATCGCGGCTTCTTTCAAGACGTCACCCACCCGGTGCTGGGCACTGCCGCCTACCCCGGCGTTCCTTACCTGATGACTGCATCACCGGCGCGCATTACCACTGCCGCGCCCAGCCTGGGCCAGCACACCGGCGAGGTTATGGGCGATATCGAGACGCCACGCCCGGCGCTGACGGTGGCCTCGGCACAACTCAAACCGCCGAAGCTGGCACGAGGCGGACCGTTACAAGGAGTTCGGGTCGTCGAGCTCACCAAAGTGTGGGCCGGACCGTACACCGGCAAGCTCCTTGCGCTCCTGGGCGCCGAAGTGATCAAGGTGGAAAACTCCGGAAATCCCGACGAGATGCGCGCCTACGGCGGCACCGACATCAACCACGCGCCGTACTTTCTGTCCATCAATCCCGAAGTGCTCAGCGTGGAATTGGATCTCAAATCAGCCGTGGGCATCGACCGGCTTCGCGACCTGATCGCCCACAGCGACATCGTCATCAACAACCTCCGGCCGGGGGCGATGGAGCGCCTCGGACTTGGCTACCAGCAGCTGAAGGCCGTCAAATCGGACATCATCTCGGTGTCAATCAAGATGTGGGGCAACGACGGACCGCTGGGCTATCAGACCGGTTACGCGCCGTGCTTTGCCGCGTTGGCCGGACTCGCTTCCCTGGTGGGCTATCCAGGCGGACCGCCGCTCGGCACCAGCATGCGCTATGGGGATTCCACCGTCGGCGCCGCCGCGGCGTTGGCCGCCGTCGCCGCATTGCTGCATCGCGATCTGAGCGGCGAAGGCCAATTCGTCGACGTGTCGGCGGTGGAGACTCTTTCTTCGATGATCGGCGATTGTCTGCTCGAACAGGATTTGACCGGAAAACACATCCTCCCCCAAGGCAACCGCGATCCGGATATGTCCCCGCACAACTGCTATCCCTGTGCGGGCGGCGACTGGGTCAGCGTTGCCGTGGCCGACGACACCCAATGGCGCGCACTGTGCAACGTCTTGGGCGCCGCCGTCCTCACCGACGACCCACGCTATGCCCGCATGCCGGACCGAATCAAAAACACCGATGCGCTCGACCAAGACCTTGCCCGCCTCACCACCAGCTACGACGCCGAACAGCTGGCGCAGCGGCTCAGGTCAGCCGGTGTGCCGTCGAGCAAAAGCGCCACATCTCTGGACGTGATCAGCGACCAGTTGCTCTGGGACCGCGAGCTTTATCGCTTCGTCAGCGATCATCGCGAAGGGCAACGCCCGATCGTGGCTGCGCCGTGGCGAATGACGGCTGCTCCGGCGCAGATCGCGCGCGGCGCACCCGACCTCGGCGAGCACAACGACTACGTTCTGCACGAAATACTCAATGCCCATGCGACGGAGCGGACATGACCGCAATATTGGCCGGCACAGCGGCGCTGGTAACCGGCGCCAGCAGCGGCATCGGCGCGGCGAC
>NZ_JBAPPI010000429.1:0-4414 GCF_049280035.1 Mycobacterium sp.
TCACGCCGTGGTGGAAACAGGTGAGCAGAAACACCTATGTCGCCTACTTCACCAACACCAACGGTGTCTACACCGGCGACGAAATACGTATCCTCGGCGTCGCGGTGGGAACAGTGGAGCAGATCGACCCGCAGCCCAATGCGGCGAAGGTCACCTTCACCGTCGACTCGCAATACTCGGTGCCTGCCGACGTCCGCGCGGCGATCTTGTCGCCGTCACTGGTGACCGCGCGAGCGATTCAGCTCGTTCCCGCCTACTCCGGCGGCCCGAAACTGGCCGACGGCGCGACCATCCCCCTGGACCGCACCGCGGTTCCCGTCGAATGGGACGACCTGCGCCGGCAGTTGGAGAAGCTCACCGACTCCCTGCAGCCCACAACCCCTGGCGGGACGAGCCCCCTGGGCGAATTCATCAACACCACAGCGTCCAACCTGCGCGGCGAGGGTGACACCGCGCGTGACACCCTCATCAAACTTTCACAAGCGGTTTCAGCGCTCGGCGACCACAGCACAGACATTTTCAGCACGGTGCGCAACCTGCAGTTGCTGGTGTCCGCGCTGACCTCGAGTAGTGATCTGCTGGCCTCGTTCAACCGAAACTTGGCCAACGTCACAACAGTGATGACCAATACGCCCAACGAGTGGGGCCAGGCGATGCAGGGCTTAGACGGGGCGGTGAACGACCTACGCGGCTTCGTCGCCGACAACCGAGAGGCGCTCGGCACCACCTTCGACCATCTCAGCGCGATCACGACGGCGATGAACGACAGCCGCGGTGACATCAAGCAAGTCCTGCATGTGGCGCCCACGGTGTTCCAGAACTTTATGAATATCTATCAACCCGCGCAGAGTGCAGTCACCGGCATTCTGGCTCCGGTGAACTTCGCCGACACAGTCCAATTCCTCTGCGGTGCAATCGAGTCCGCGGCCCGGGTGGGCGCCAAGCAATCCGCGAGACTGTGCGAGCAGTATCTGGCTCCGATCATGAAGAACCGCCAGTACAACTTCCCGCCGATCGGTATCAATCCGTTCGTGGGTGCATCGGCACGCCCCAACGAGATCACTTACAGCGAAGATTCGCTTAATCCGCACCTGCCACCGCCCCCATCGAATGGCCCGGCGCCGGTGAACGACACTGCCGGCGCAGTGCCGCCGGCTGGTCCGCCGCCGGCGGCAACTACCACTCGCTCCGCCGACCCCCAGCAAGGATTGCAAGGTTTGATGGTGCCCGCGGCCGCAGCGGTGGCACCGAAGGGCACGCCATGAGACGCAATGTTGCTGCGGTGCTGATTGTTTCGTGCCTATGCACGTTGACAGGGTGCGGATGGAAGGGCCTCAATACGCTCAGCCTGCCGGGAACCGAAGGCGCCCGCAAAAACGCATACATTATTCAGGCGCAGTTGCCCGACGTGGTCGTCATTCAGCCGAACACTCGGGTACGTGTCGCCGACGTCAACGTCGGCAACGTCACCAAGATCGAAGTACAGGACTGGCATGCCCTGGTGACCATGCGGATCAACGGCGATATCCATCTGCCCGCGAACAGCACCGCCAAAGTCGGGCAGACCAGCCTATTGGGCTCCATGCACATCGAATTGGCGCCGCCGACCGACGAGCCACCGAAAGGCGAACTGAAGAATGGCTCGGTGATTCCGCTGTCCAGAGCCGCTACCTACCCGACAACCGAGCAGACCCTTGCGTCGGTGGCTATTCTGCTCAACGGCGGCGGGTTGGGTCATATTCAGGAGATAACCCAAGCGTTCGCAACGGCATTGACCGGCCGTGAAAAAGATATGCGCAGCTTGCTAACCCAGCTGGATACCTTCGTTACCCAGCTGCACGCCCAGACCGATGACATAATCGCGGCCACTGAGAGTCTCAACTCGTTGGCCGGGCAAGTCGCGGCTAAGGATCAAGTCGTCGACAAGGCGCTCACCACGATCCCGCAGGCGCTGGCCGTGCTATCGGATTCGCGAAAGAAACTGGTCGACGCGATCGATGCGGTGGGCAAGTTCAGCGCCGTCGCGGCCTCAACGATCCATCAGACCAAAAAATCGCTCACCGACAACTTCCGCAACCTCGCGCCAGCTCTGCGGGAACTGGCTAACGCCGGGCCCGCTCTGACCAAAGGTCTGGATTTCCTGTCGACGTACCCGTGGGTGAAAAGCACCGTCCCCAACTGGTTTCGGGGTGACTTCGCCAACATCTCGCTCGTCATCGATCTGACATTGAGCCGCATTGACAGCGGTATCTTCACCGGGACGAGGTGGGAAGGCAACCTCACCGAACTGGAACTGCAGTGGGGTCGCACCATTGGGCAGATGCCGAGCCCGTACACCGCGGCCAACCCATTGATTGCGCCCTACCACTTCGGGGGCTACTAGGATGGCGCGTACCAGCACCCTGCGCCTGTCCCGTCGGATCTGGACACAGTTGGCGATCCTCGCGGCGATCACCGTTATCGCCATTGGCGTGATGGCGTTCGGCTTCGTTAAAGTACCTGCGCTGCTGGGAATTGGGCGATACACGGTGACGGTAGACCTTCCCTCATCCGGCGGTTTGTACCCGACGTCGGTGGTGAACTATCGCGGCAGCGAGGTCGGTAGCGTCAAATCGGTCGATGTCACCCGCGACGGGGTTCGTGCCGTTCTTTCACTCAACTCGGGCATCGCGATTCCGTCCGATGTGACAGCCGCGGTGCACAGCCGGTCGGCGGTCGGCGAACAGTTCCTCGAGCTGACTCCGCACTCGGGTACGGCCAAAGACACCGGGCCAAAGCTGCGCGACGGCGCCGTCATTCCGGTCGGCCGGGTGCAGGTTCCCGTCGATATCGGTTTCCTGCTCGACGCCACCAACAGGGCTCTGCAGGCGATCCCGCAAGACAATCTGCATACCGTTGTCGACGAAGCCTCGAAGGCCGTTGCCGGACTCGGGCCGGAACTGTCTCGTCTTGTCGACGGATCGACAGCGCTGGCGATCGACGCAGGCAAGACCACCGATCCGATCGCCAAACTGATCGACCAGTCTCCACCCGTGCTCAATTCCCAAGTGCGGACGTCGGATTCGATCGCGACTTGGGCGCGGCGGGTAAACTCGATCACCAGTCAGCTCAAGGCGCAGGACACGGCCGTTGCGGATCTGCTCAACGTGGGCGGGCCGGCGCTGAATGAAGGCACGGCGCTGTTCGACCGGCTCGCGCCGACGTTGCCGGTGCTGCTGGCCAACCTGGTGAGTCTCGGCAAGATCGCGGTGGACTACCACAACGATCTCGAGCAGCTACTGGTTCTCTTCCCGCAGGGGACCGCCGTAATGTCGGCGATCGCCGAGCCTGACTCGGACAGCAAGCAGGACTATAAAGGCGTCTACCTCGATTTCAACTTGAACCTCAACCTGCCGCCACCCTGCAACACCGGATTCCTGCCGGTCCAGCAGCAGCGGATCCCGGTCAGGCAGGACTATCCCGACCGGCCCGCCGGTGAGTTGTACTGCCGCATCCCGCAGGACTCCGACATGAACGTCCGCGGCGTACGCAACACTCCGTGCGAGACAAAGCCGGGGAAGCGTGCCCCGACGATCGAGATGTGCGAGAGCGACGAGCAGTATGTCCCGCTCAACGACGGCCTCTACTGGAAGGGCGATCCCAACGCGACACTCAGCGGTCAGGGTGTGCCGCAGTATCCGCCGGGCACCGACCTCAGCCGCGTGCCACCGTTGAATGTTTTACCTCGGCCACCTGGCCCGGCGGCGCCGGCGCCCGCTCCGCCGGTCGCTGTCGTCCCCTATGATCCGGCCACCGGAAGTTACACGGGCCCCGATGGCCGCACCTACACCCAGTCCGACCTGGCCGACGGCACGAAAGGCAAGACATGGCAGAGCATGCTGATACCGCCGGGCAGATAGACGAACCGGCGGTGCCCGATGATGAAAGCGAGGTCGACGAGCACGAAGCTGACGACGACGCGGCCCAAAGCGCTGAAGTGCCGGCACCGCAGCGGTTTTCCGACACACGCACAGTAATCACGGTGGGACTTGTTATCGTCGCGGCATTAGCCTTGGTCGGTGGCTGGCTCGGATACCGTGTCTACCAGGACCGCCAGGCGCAAGCGCAGCGCAATCTATACGTGCAAGTCGCTCGTCAGACTGCGGTGAACCTCACCACGATCGACTACACCCGGGTCGACGCCGACATCAAGCGGATCCTGGATTCGGCGACCGGCGGCTTTTACGACGATTTCCAGAAGAGATCGCAGCCATTCGTCGACGTCGTGAAGAAGGTGCAGTCAAAGTCCGAGGGCACGGTGGCCGAAGCGGCGCTGCTATTGCCCGAGGTCAATGATCAGGCGCAAGTGCTAGTCGCGGTAGAGGTGAAGACAACGATGGCCGCAGCGCCAGAACAAGAACCGCATAGGTGGCGG
>NZ_JBAPPI010000430.1:0-3765 GCF_049280035.1 Mycobacterium sp.
CGAACGGACCTGGTCGCCGAGAGTTCTCGGAACGCTTGCTCAAGGGGTCGGTCAAGAAGTCCTATGCGCCGGTCGTCGACATCGACTGGGACGCGCCGCTGGACCCGGACAAGTTCTACCTGCCACCGCGAACGGTGTCGCTGTACGGCACGCCGATCTGGGACGAGATGACCCGCGCTCAGCGCATTGAGCTGTCCCGGCAGGAACTGGTGAACACCCTCTCGGCGGGTATCTGGTTCGAGAACATCCTGAACCAGGCGCTGTTGCGCAAGCTCATGCATACGGACCCCACCAGCCGTGCGTCCCATTACGCGCTGACCGAATTGGGCGATGAAACCCGGCACATGGTGATGTTCGGCAAGGCCATCGAGCGGGTCGGCGCCAAGCCGGTTCGCCCGCGGCTCTACCACCGGATCATCATCAACACCCTGCCGTTCTTCTTCCGCGGGTCGGTGCTCTGGGTTGCCGCGCTGATCGGCGAGGAGATCTTCGACTCGCTGCAGCGCCAAATGATGGACGACCCCGAGCTGCAGCCAATCATCCAGCGGCTGATGCGAATTCACGTCACCGAAGAGGCCCGCCACATCCAGTTCGCGCGCGACGGCCTGCGCAAGCGGGCACCCCAGATGCGCCGGCCGGAGCGCTGGTTCGTCGGCAACGTCAACGGTCTGGGCGGGTGGTTCTTCCGTTACCTGTTCTCCAACCCGATCCCCTATCGGCGAGCGGGCCTGGACGGCCGGCGGGCGCGTAGCGCAGCACGCAACAGCGCGCATCGCCACGAAGTCCAGATAGCGGGCTTCGCACCGCTGGCCGAATTCCTGACCGAGGTCGGTCTGATGGGCCCGATCGCGCGCCGCAGCTGGACGCGCACCAAGTTCCTGTGACCCACGACGTCGTCGTTGTCGGCGGCGATCTGGCCGGCTTCCCGACGCTGGACGGCGACGTGATCAGCGCGGTGTTCGACGACGACACCGACACCTGGACACTGACCAGCGCCGACGGCCAGATCTGCCGCAGCCGGACAGTGGTCACCTGCGAGTCACCACTGGCCCCCTGGACTCCGGATCTGTTTGGCCGCAGGGAGTTTCGCGGCGCCTCGTTTCATGCCGCGACACCCGATGCCGATTTCGACCCGGCCGCCCAACGCGTCGCGGTGATCGGCGCGGACGCCGCCGCCGGGCAGTTGATCGGCCGGCTGGCCAGATCGGGGGCCGCAGTCAAGGTTTTCCCGCTTCCGCCGCGCCGGGTCATCCGGCCGGCCCGGCGCGCCAGGCACTACTTGCGTCGCCAGGCCGAGCTGGTGGCATCGCCCATCGTCGAGGTGACAGCCGCGGGCATCCGAACCGCCGACGGTGTCCACCACAACGCCGACACCATCGTCTACGGCACCGGGTTCGCCGTCCGGGCAGGGCTCCCACATGACGCGCTGGTGGGTGCCCGCGGCGTGACCATCCAGCGTGCCTGGACCGACGGCATGGAGCCTTACCTGGGGGTGGCACTGCACGGCTTCCCGAATTACTTCGTGGTCGACGGGCCGGAGTTCGAGGCGGCGATGCGCCACGTGATCGAATGCCTACGACTCATGAAAGGGCACACTCGCATCGAGGTGCGTCGCAGTAGTCAACAGGTGTTCAACGAGCGCGTGCACCTGGGCAGCTCGTCGCGTCGCCTGGTGGCATCGGCGTTCGACTTGGCGTGGTCCGTCGGCGTGCACGATGACATCTATGACGGCCCAGCGACCGTGACGGTGGCCGACATCTGCCGAGAGGCGCGTGTCCGGATAGCCGGACATATCGACCCAATTGATGGCCGGTATCACTGGCAAGGAACACTTTTCGGCCAATTTCCGGCAAACCTGCTGGCGCGCGTCCGGACGGTGACTCTGATGGTGGGCGACCGCAGCGTCTCGGCGCGCATCACCGAAGAAACTCAGCAGGGCACGTACTCGATCGCCGGGGTGGGTGCGCCGCCATTCGCGCTGGCGGACGCCGAAGTCGGCGCCGCGGCACAGGTTTGAGCCGCGACTGCGTTTTGCCGTCCGCCGGCATGGGTAAGCGACGAGCGATGCCAATTGACGACAACCCGCTCGCTTTGGTCAGCGTCGCTGCCAAGCGGGCGCAACGCGATGGCTAGGGCTACTGGCCATTTGACGGTTTCCGCTTCCCCGGTGGGAACCGCTTGCATGCTCACGGCCGATGGCGTCTTAGACAGCCAATCGTATCTGCAACTTCGAAACCGCATCATCGAGAAGGCGTTGGACGAACCGCGCGGGGTCCTTGTCGACGTCAACGCTCTTCACGTCCCAGCGTTTGGCGCGTGGAAGGTGTTCACCAGCGCACGCTGGCATGTCAGTATTTGGCCCGACGTTCCGATCATGCTGGTGTGTGGAGACGCCGGGCGTCGGAGGACCATCGAACACAGTGGTGTGACGCGCCACGTGCCGGTGCACGCCACTGCCGAAGCGGCGTTGGGGAGTCTCACCGATGCTCGACGTGCCCGATGCCGGGCTCGCATGGAACTACCAGCTTCACTTGCCAGCCTGCGCAAGGCTCGCGAACTGGTCGCCGAATGGCTGGCGGCCTGGTCCCAGGTCGAGCTAATTCCGGTAGCGACGGTAGTTGTCAACGTGTTCGTCGAGAACGTCTTGCAACACACCGCCTGCGCGCCCGTGCTCGTGCTGGAATCCGACGGCGCGGCGGTGACCATTTCGGTGCGGGACGACAGCTCGATACCGGCGGCCCGCCACGAGGATCCCCGCCGCGGCGGCGACCGGGTGTCCGGCCTGGCGATCATCGCGTCGGTTTGCCGCGCCTGGGGCAGCACACCGATGCCGTCCGGAAAGACGGTGTGGGCGGTTCTCGGCCCGGAAAACGAGCTTTGACACGCCAGGTGCAGTATCAGCAATCAGTCGGGGTGTTCGGCCTCGACGAGCTGGCGGGCCACCACTGCAAGTGGCCTATTTGAGTTCTGCGACAGCCGCTCAGCAGTTCGGCCTTTGGCTTGGCCGATGATCACCCTTGTCCGCCGACCCGCCGCGGTGCAGGCACTGCGCCCTAGTATTTGGTCGATACTTTCGGCTACCCGATGAAGGAGAAAGTGTGCGGTTCAGCTACGCGGAGGCGATGACCGACTTTAGCTACTACGTCCCCCTGGCAAAGGCAGCCGAGGCGGCTGGCTACGCCAGCATGACCATTGCGGACAGCGTGGCCTACCCGTTCGAGTCGGACTCCAAGTATCCGTATACGCCCGATGGCAACCGTGAATTCCTGGACGGCAAGGCATTCATCGAGACGTTTGTGCTGACCGCCGCCCTGGGCGTGGTGACGACGACGCTGCGGTTCAACTTCTTCGTTCTCAAGCTGCCGATCCGGCCGCCGGCGCTGGTGGCCAAGCAAGCTGGATCGCTGGCGGCGCTGATCGGCAATCGGTTAGGCCTCGGCGTCGGCACCAGCCCGTGGCCAGAGGACTACGAGCTGATGGGTGTCCCGTTTGCCAAGCGCGGCAAGCGAATTGACGAGTGCATCGAAATCATTCGCGGGCTGACCACCGGCGATTACTTCGAATTCCACGGCGAGTTCTACGACATACCCAAGACGAAAATGACTCCCGCTCCGACACAGCCGATTCCGATCCTGATCGGCGGCCACGCCGACGCCGCACTGCGGCGCGCGGCACGCGCCGACGGCTGGATGCACGGCGGTGGCGACCCCGACGAGCTCGACCGGCTCATCGGGCGGGTCAAGCGGCTTCGGGAAGAAGAAGGGA
>NZ_JBAPPI010000431.1:0-3246 GCF_049280035.1 Mycobacterium sp.
CCTTGAGCTGAGCGCCTCGTGCGTCCCCGGGGCTGCAGTCGGTGAATTCGAGGAACTTGTAACCCTTTTGCAGTATCGCGCGATCGTGGGCTGACAGGCCGGCATCGCCCACCAGGAAGCGTCCGACCCGTGACACGTCGGTACAGCAGTGCAAAAACGAGTTCAGCGTTTGTTCGGTGGCAGCCCGGTCCGGTCCGGCGATCAGGCTGACGGTGACCTCGGCGTCGCATGGTCCAGCGATGAGGTTGCGCGCCAGCACATCTGGGTAGGTCGATGCCGCCTCCAGCATGGTCGGCACCGACAAGTCGCGAATGCTCGCTATGCCTTGTCGATCACTGTCGGGGATGTCGGCGCGGGCCAGCAGGCGCCGCGACAGCGTAAACGCTTCGGCTTGCTTGTCTATGTGGTATGCGCACACCAGCTGCTGAAAAGTAGTGCGCCAAGCGTAGAGATCTGGGTGCGGAATCGTCATGTCGTCTTCGGGCAGCGGGATTTCGGCGGCGCGCTGGGCATATAGGTAGCCGAGCCGGGCGCGCTTCTCGGCAATGTAATGGCGGGCGATGTCGTAGAGTGGCTCCGCGCGGGTCGGTCGGCACTCCCATGCCCGCAGGTAAGCCTCGTGAACATCAGGCCACGGTTCACCGAGCATCTCCATCGACTGCGCGAGCCGCAGCATCGCAAAGAAGGTCCCCTCGTCCGAACCGCCGATCTCAATCATTCGCGCAAACCACCTGCGTGCATTGGCGAAATCGCCCGCCTGGAAGTAGACCTGGGCCAGCATCGACACCTGTCGCAGATCTTCGGGGTTGTGTGTCACCTCGGGCTGTAGAAGATCGATGAAACGTTGGTTGGGATCCACGTCGCGGGGCACGTCGGCGGGTTTCATAACGCTGTCCGCAGCCGCTTGCAGTTGAGCCTCGGTTACCTCGAGGCTCAGCGTGTCCGCGAGACGGCGGATCACGTCGGCGGGCGCGGCGCGCAGCTCCTCGAAGTCAACCCTGACCGTCGCCGCGCCGGCCAGCGCTTGGTCGCGCGCGGCGATCAGATGCGCCGTTGACTCAGCCCGTTCCTGCTCGTCCTTCCACCATCCGAGTTTGTTCAGCGACGCGATCACGTTCGGTACCGGTCGGTCCACCACAACCGGCACAACCGGACCCCAGGCTTCACGGATGTAATCCATCGCAACGCAGAGAAGTGGGTGCTTGACGCCAGGCCGACGCCCCGCAATGCGGGCGGCACCGCGATGATTGTCGGCCCAAATGCGAAGTTGCGCCTCGAAAGAACGAGCATCCACTCGCAGCTGAGCGCCAGGTTCAGTGAAGGCCCGTACGCATAACTTGCTAAGAAACGAGTCCTCCCAGGTCTCGTGTGGTCCGCGATAGGCCCAAACGAAATCTGCGCCCATGAATACTCCGAGGTGGTGCAGCACGCCGGCAACGGCCGACGTACCGCCGCACCACGGGCCAAGCACGACAATGATCGGCTCACCGGATGTCATGACTACCTCCAACAGTCCCGAAATGCCAGGAACGGTACCTGACGGTCCTTGACTCCGCCTCAGTCGCGCAAAGCATCACAGCGGACTGCGGAGCAGGTCATAGGGGTGCGGTGATGCTGTTCAGCATCGCGACCGATAGTGCCTGGCCACAATTAAGACCAGCACCGTGAAAACAACCGTCGGCGGGGCGGCGGCAGCCGCGAAGACCGAAATACAGTTTCCCCCTTACGATTGCGGCACTAAGTCGCCACCACGGGATCGGAACGCGCTGCCCTTGCGGCGCTTATTGCGCACGAAGATGTCTGCGTTGTGATGGATCGAGTGGCTGCTCGGACGTCTAGGCACACCTTGAGTTAAGCTCCGCCGATGAAAGTGGTACTCGCCGGCTACGGAACTCGCGGCGATGTCGAGCCTTTCGCCGCCGTCGGTCGGGAGCTGCTGCGCCGAGGTCACGACGTGTGCATGGCGGTCGCGCCCGAGATGGTTGGGTTCCTTGAGCTGGCGGGACTTGCTGCGGTCCCCTTCGGCCCGGAGTCGCTCGCGTCCGTCCGCAACCGGATGATCGAGGAAGCAGCCACTGCGGTGGTAGACGAGAAGGAGTACCTGTCCCGGGCCATGGAGGAGTGGGGCACGACGCTGACGGCGCTGGCAAACGGGGCCGACCTGCTAATTACGGGCAGAATCGAGCAGGGGCTGGCCGCCAACGTCGCGGAGTATTACGGCATTCCGCAGGCGACGCTGCACTTCTTCCCGGGAGCGCATTCGCGCCAGATCGGCTGGGTCGGCGACACAATGGAGAAGGCTGAAGATGCTCATCGCCGCGCTCTGGGCCTGGCTGACGCGACGGGACCCTCTCCACGATCCCTAGAGATTCAAGCCTACGACGCGCTCTGTTTTCCCGGGCTGGCAGCCGAGTGGGCGGACGGAGATGGTTGGCGGCCCTTCGTTGGGGCGCTGACGCTGGAGTTGCCGACCGAAGCCGACGACGAGGTCTTGTCCTGGATCGCCGAGGGAACGCCGCCGATCTACTTCGGCTTTGGCAGCGGCGTGTGGCTCGCACACCCCGCTCAGACGTTCGGCCTGATCGGCGTGGCCTGCGCGCGGTTGGGCGAGCGGGCCTTGATTTGCTCTGGGGCAAGTGACTTCGCCGATGCCCCGCATTCTGACCAGGTAAAAATAGTCGGCGCGGTGAATCACTCGGCCGTTTTTCCGGCTTGCCGCGCGGTGGTTCATCAAGGGGGCGCCGGTACCACGGCCGCAGGCATGCGGGCCGGAATCCCCACGTTGATCCTATGGCACCCGATCAACGATCAGCAGATCTGGGCCGATGCCGTCAAGCGGCTGAAAGTCGGCTCAGGGCGGGCCTTCTCGGCCAGTAACCTGGGTTCGCTGGTCGCAGACCTGCGTTCCATCCTTGATCCCCAATGCATCACTCAAGCCCGTGAGGTCGCCGCCCAGATGACCAAACCTCCGGTGAGCGTTGCCAGCACCGCCGATCTGCTGGAAGATGCTGGCCGTCTAGGACGCGTGGGCGCGTAGGCATCAGCGCGAATCAGACTCGCCCCCGCTCCAAAGAGCAAATGGCACAGCCGGTTTCGCCTCCGCTAACTGAAAGGCGCGACCTAGTCGCGTGGCACCCGTCAGATGGCGGTGATGCAGAGCACTTCGTCGAGGCTGGCGGTCCCTAGCCCGGCGGCAGCCGCGCGTCGCGCGAGTTCGGTGATCGGGTCCGGGTCGGTCCCGGGTAC
>NZ_JBAPPI010000432.1:0-6358 GCF_049280035.1 Mycobacterium sp.
GAACACGGTTGCGCAGCAACCTATCACCCTCATGACGGTCGCCGATGTCGCCGCGGCAGCCGTCGCAAGCAGCGCATTCGGTGCCCCAAGTTCGCCGGGAACCGCCAGCAAGGCAGCGAGTGCGACGAATCCGCCAGCCGCCAGACCCAACGTGAGCCCGGCCGTCCCGTCGCGAAACCCGCGATGGGCGGCTATTGCCGCCAGCAGCGCGATGAAACCGGCCACCGCGGCGACACCGGCACAGCCGCCCCGACGCAGATCGTTGGTACCAAAAGCTGATCCAATCAAGATTGTTGCGCCCGTGGCGGCCAAGCAACTGGCCGCCAGCGCGCCAATCAGCCGAGCCGCTTGCCGAGTCCAAGGTCGCGCTGTCGAAGCGAGCGACACCGATACCGCCTCTGCTACGTCATCGAAGCGCGGCGGCGCTAAGATGGTCGACGAGCTCGTCAGCATCAATACGGTCCCGTCCCGGATCTCGGACTGGGCCAACGTCTTTGACGGGTCCAGCGTGACACTTCCCGGAAGCGAAAGTTGGTGTCGAATAGCGACCGGCTCAGCGCGGTGGTCACACTCGGCTGCCAGCATGTCCACGATCGGTGGTATCAGCAATCCGATCGGTAGCGCGGCCGATAGCACCAAGTCGACGTAGTGGGAGTCGGCGTACACCGTCACCCGCCGCAACCCCCCGCCAACCGGATGGGGTTCGGTGCTTCGGCGCGCTCCCACCGCTTGGTGCACCTCGACCTCCCTTCGCCGATGCGGACGCTAACCGACGGCACGACGCCGCGTATGCAGTGATCCACAGCTGACTTGCAGCTGATTTCGGTCGTCCCTACGGTGCCAATCGCATGGGCCAATGCAATAGCTCTGCGACGGTGGAATTCACCTGGCCGGCACGGCTGCCCTCGCCGGTTTTCGAGTCAGCCGACATCGTTGTCGAGGCGCCACCGGGAGTGACGCGACCGGCACGGACGAACGTGGTGGCCCGTTTCCTGCCGGTCGTCACGGCCATCGCGACTTCTGCAATGATGGCGGTCGTCTTTCTTTCCCGATCGGCCGTGGTGCGCAATCCGGCGTTCATGACGTTTCCGCTGATGATGCTGTTGTCGGCGGTAGTGACGGTGGTGTCCGGCGCGGATCGGCGGCGCGGCGAGATTAACGCCGACCGTGCCGAGTATCTGCGCTACCTCTCCGACTTACGTGCCGTCGTCGTCGAAACCGCTGCGGCACAGCGTTCGTCGCTGATGTGGTGCCATCCTGCTCCCGACACGCTGTGGACGTTGGTAGGTGGCCGCCGGATGTGGGAGCGGCGATCGTCGGATTCGGACTTCTGCCACATTCGAATTGGTATCGGAACACAGCGTCTTGCCACCCGTTTGGTGCCTCCACCGACCGGGCCGACAGCCCAACTGGATCCGGTAACAGGGGGCGGGTTGCGCCGATTTCTGCAAACGCACTCTACGGTCCCGGATGCGCCCATCGCGATTGATCTACGGGAATTCGAGACCGTGACGGTTGGTGGGAATTCCACCCATGCGCGGGCGCTGTTGCGTGCGATGATTTGTCAGCTGGCCGTATTGCACAGTCCGAGCCTGGTGTTGATTGCCGCCGTGATCAGTGATCGCAATCGAGCCCGCTGGGATTGGTTGAAATGGTTGCCGCACAATCAACATCCGCACGCCAACGACGGCCTCGGCTCTGCCCGGATGGTGTACCCATCGCTGGAGGAGGCCGCGCGGGCGCTCGCCGACCTGTTGCCCGACCGCTCGCCGGCCCACCGGGCGCCGCCGCCCCTGCTGGTGGTCGTCGTTGACGACGACGATGACGATGCCCGCGTGACGTCGCTGACGGTCGATACCAGCTACGACGGCCCCGCAACAGCTAGGGAGCTGCGGCTGCAAGTGAGCGAGAACGAGCTGACAATCGGGCAACCGGGCGATGACCAAGCGTCCGTACGCCCCGACCAAATGAGTCACAGCGCTGCACTGATGTGTGCGCGACGGCTGGCCGGGTACCGAGCCGGCCGGCCGGATGCACTAGCGGCAGCACCGGGCGGCGGCTTGGGCTGGCAGGAGCTGCTCGGGATCGGCGATCTCGCGTCCTACACCGCGACTGACTGCTGGAACAGCAGAAGTCCCCGCGATCGGCTTCGCGTTCCGATCGGCACGACCGCCACGGGTGCGCCGCTAGAGCTCGACATCAAGGAGGCCGCCGAGAAAGGTATGGGGCCACACGGGCTCTGCATTGGGGCGACCGGGTCGGGCAAGTCGGAGCTCTTGCGTACGGTCGCGCTCGGGATGATGGTCCGTCATTCACCAGAAGCGCTCAACCTGGCCCTCATTGACTTCAAGGGTGGTGCGACCTTCGCCGGCCTGGAGCCGGCGCCGCACGTCGCGGCCGTCATCACGAACTTGTCCGACAAGGCAGCACTGGTCGCTCGAATGCGCGATGCGCTAACCGGTGAAATGAACCGCCGCCAGGAAGCGCTTCGTTCGGCGGGTAACCTCGACGGGATTGCCGCCTACGAGCGCGTGCGACAAGCGGGAGCCCAATTAGCGCCCCTTCCAGTGCTGTTCATCATCGTCGACGAGTTTTCTGAATTACTCAGCCAGCATTCGGATTTCGCCGACGTCTTCGTCGCGATCGGCCGACTCGGCCGATCGTTAGGTATGCATTTGCTGCTGGCCAGTCAACGTTTGGACGAAGGCAGACTTCGCGGGTTGGAATCGCATCTGTCCTATCGCGTGTGCCTGAAGACATTGTCGGCCAACGAGTCACGCATTGTGCTGGGAACAAACGATGGCTACGAATTGCCGAGCACGCCGGGTGCCGCGTATCTGCGGGTCGGCACGGATGAGTTGTTTCGCTTCCAGACCGCGTACGTCTCCGGTCCGTGCTTTGCAGGAACCCGAGAGGGCCGGGACTTGCCAGACTACGGTGAGGTGCCGGCGCCCGTGCGAGTGTTCACCGCAGGACCGACCGGGCCCGTCACGTCTACCGGCAGAGCCGGCATCGATGTCGACGAGCCGCGCACCGTCCTGCAGACGGTTGTCGATCGGCTCTCCGGCCACGGCCCGCGTGCGCATGAAGTGTGGCTGCCGCCACTCGAGGCGGCGCCGGCGCTTGGCACCGTGCTAGGTGATGCCGAATCAACCGGCGAACCCCGGCCCGCGTTGACCGTCTCCATCGGCATTGTCGACCGCCCGTTCGAGCAGAGGCACACGCCGCTGATGGTCGACTTGTCCGGGGCCGCCGGCAATGTCGCTGTAGTCGGAGCGCCTCAATCCGGCAAATCGACGGCTTTGCGCACGCTGATCACGGCGCTGGCCGTCACCCACGATCCGAGCTTGGTGCAGTTCTACTGTCTTGACTTCGGTGGCGGGGCATTGGCATCGTTGGGCGACTGGCCGCACGTCGGCTCGGTCGCCGGTCGAGCAGATTCGCAGCTGGCTCAGCGGATGATCACCCAGTTCGAAGCAATCATCCGGTCCCGCGAGGCTGTCTTCCGCGACCAGGGGATCCGGTCGATGGCGCAGTATCGCCTGCTGAAGGCCAGACAAGATCCGAGATGCGACCGCTTCGGTGATGTTTTCTTGATTGTTGACGGATGGGCAACCCTGCGCCGTGAATTCGAAACGATCGAGGCCTCGATCAACAGCCTTGCTGCTCAGGGGCTCTCCTTCGGGGTGCATGTGGTGCTGTCCGCGTCGCGATGGGCTGAAATTCGCCCCGCCCTCAAGGATCAGATCGGGACCCGAATCGAGCTGCGGCTCGGCGATCCCGCGGATTCCGAACTGGACCGTCGGCGGGCTCACCTAGTCCCTGAGGGGAAGCCGGGCCGAGGGCTTTCCGACGACGGGCTGCATATGGCGATCGCTCTGCCCGATAGGCGAGTGGAGGAGATGTGGGGCCGCCGTCATAGCGGATGGACCGCGCCCCCGATACCGCTATTGCCCGCGCGCGTCGAATACCAGGGCGTGGTAGAGCGGGCGGTAGACGGTCTGGGCTCTGATGTTCTGATCGGTCTCGAGGAGAGTGAACTACGCCCGTTAGCAATCGATTTCGCACAGCAGCCGCATCTTCTGGTTCTCGGCGACAGCGAGTGCGGGAAGACAGCCGCATTGCGGACGATCTGTCGTGAACTCCTGCGAACCACGACCGCGGCGCAATCCCAGTTGTTCATCATCGATTTCCGGCGTTCGCTGCTCGACATCGTCGGGCCCGAGTCCGAACATCTTGGCGGATACCTCGTTTCGGCGGATGCCGTGGACGCAGTACTCCCGGGCCTAGGTTGCCAGCTGCGCGGGAGGGTGCCGCCTCCAGACGCCACTCCGGTGCAGTTGCGCACCCGGTCCTGGTGGTCAGGACCCGAGATCTACGTTGTGATCGACGATTACGACCTGGTCGCCACCGCTAACAGCAATCCGCTGTCGCCGCTGCTGGAATTTGTGCCGCAGGCCAAGGACCTGGGTCTGCACCTGGTGGTGGCACGCCGCAGCGGCGGCGCCGCCCGCGCCATGTTCGAGCCACTGCTCGCCGGCTTGCGTGATGCCGGCTGTATGGCATTGCTGATGAGCGGAAGCCCGGACGAGGGCCTGACGATTGGGTCAGTCCGCCAGTCGCCCATGCCACCTGGTCGCGGCACGCTGATCACTCGCCGGGCCAGCCCACAGCTGGTGCAGGTTGCCTGGAGTCCCCCGCCATGAGCACGCACATAGTTGAGGTCGGTCCAAACAATATCCGCCAATTATGTTGCGGCGGGGAAGTGGCCGATGACGATGAGATGGTAAGGGTCGCGTTCGACTGCATCGACGATCCGGTAACTCTGATTGACCTTCATCCGGTCAATGTTGACTCGCTGTGGCGGACCGTGCTGGGTTCGCATGCCTGCGGTAACTCTGCCCGAACGATCGTCGTTCACCCGTCGTGGTGGGCGCCGACGCGCATCGATCTGATCAGCGCGGCGACAGAGGTTCTCGCCGGCGAGGTTGTGCTGCGACCCCGGTCGTGGCTGCTGATCCAGGCATCCCCGCTCGAGTCCCAACAGGCGACCGTGGTCGTGGAAATCGCTGACTGCTTCGTGGTGATCACCGGCGCCGCGGTGGTCGCCGAAACCCGCCGCGGACAACCCGAGCGCGTTGTTGAGGGGGTCATTCGATCCATCCGTGAGATGACTTCGGGCGTGGCCGCGGCGGTGGTGATTGACGCGCCGAGCACCGTAGGCGGGGCCGGTGCGCTGGCTGCAATGCTTGCCGATGGACTGCTCGTTAGCGACCGCATCAGCGCGGTGCAGGTCGACGGCGCGCGCTTGAAAGAACTCGCCGCACAGATCATTCAGGACGAAAGCAGCAGCTGCGAGTCACATTGCACCGAAGTTGCGGGGCGTAGCTCTCGCCGCGACCGGGGCCCGGTGCTGGTGGCCGTACTGTTGGTCATCGCGGTACTGGGGGTGCTCGGGGTGTTCACGTGGCGCGGTCATCCTGTGCCGGCCGGCGATGGCATGCCGACAACGTTTCTGGTGGAAGGACATGTCGCCCTTCAGGTCCCGGCGCAATGGCCGATGCAGCGCGTCGTCTCCGGGCCGGGTTCGGCGCGGGTGCAGGTCACATCGCCGTCGGATCCGGAGGTGGCGCTGCATGTGACGCAGTCGCAAGTTGCCATCGCAACCATGAGCGCCACCGCCGAGTCACTGAGACATGCAATCGATGCAGAACCAACCGGCGTGTTCGTCGACTTCAACCCGGTGGGCACTAGTGCCGGTCGCCCTGCTGTTACCTACCGGGAGGTCCGGTCTGGGCACGACATCCAATGGATTGTGTTGGTCGACAAAGCGGTTCGGATCAGCATCGGATGTCAAAGCCGGCACGGACAGGGCGACGCCGTGCGGCAGGTATGCGACCTAGCGGTGCGGTCGGCTCGGGCAGTGGGCTGAGTTACGCGGCCCCCTCGCAGCTGCTCATCCCAACGGGCGGTGTCCGATTGAGACCTCGAGCAGGCGCTTCTTCTGCTCCTTGTATTCCTGTTCGGACATTCGGCCCTGGTCGCGGAGCTTAGCGATCTCACGTATCGCGGCCGCGACTCCAGTCACGACGGTCCGAGGTGCGGGCGTCACTTCGGCCTCGTCGTCGCCCGTCGCACCTGCGGCGCGGCCGGTCAGCCGTGCGTGGGTCACCGGCTTGCCGCTGTTCTGGCCCTCGTCGGTGACCGGTGGGCCGGCCATGGCTTGGCCGGACATACCCGCAATTCCCATCTGGTTGAACGCATTTGCCGAGCCGGCTTCCACTGCCGGCGCAGCTGCCGCGGCGGGGCCGGTGAGTGGCGACGTCACTGCGACGGAGCGTATCTCGGGCGCGGCGAC
>NZ_JBAPPI010000433.1:0-4375 GCF_049280035.1 Mycobacterium sp.
GCTCGGAAAAGCGCCCGACGGGTCCCGAGTCGCCGTCGAGCTGACCGGTCCGTTGTCGCGGACCATTCGCGTCGCTGTCGACGGTCGTGCCGGGGTCGTGGACGACTTCGGTGGACTGGACCCCACCTCGACGATCCGCCTCGATGGGCTGCAGTTCACTCGGTTGGCCGGCGGGCGCACCGACGACGCGGCCGGCGTCGAGCTCGGCGGTGACACCGAGGTCGGCGCGCGCATCGTGGAGCGTTTGAATTTCGTGATCTGACGAGCGACCTGTCGGGATGGATAGTCGCTGACCTGGCGTTGAAAAGTGGGTACTATGAATTGTCTTGCCGAAAGTCGGCAGGGATGCGAGGGGCTGAACGGTTTCGACTTCGCGCATCGAATCAAGGGAAGCGTGCCGGTGCAGGCAAGAGACCACCGTAAGCGTCGTTGCAACCTTATAAGCGCCGATTCACATCAGCGCGACTACGCTCTCGCTGCCTAAGCGACAGCTAGTCCGTCAGACCGGGAGCTCCCTCGGCCCGGACCCTGGCGTCAGCTAGAGGGATCAACCGATGCGTTCGGTCGCGGGACGTATCGGGACACTCACAGCGACTGGGATCGTCATCTCGGCTAGTTCGCGTGACCGGGAGATCCGAGTAGAGGCATAGCGGACTGCGCACGGAGAAGCCTTGAGGGAATGCCGTAGGACCCGGGTTCGATTCCCGGCAGCTCCACCGAGAAGATGCTGGTCAGAGCCATAAGCTCTGGCCAGTTTTCTTTTGCGTCAAGATCCGCGTCAAGATTTGGCGTAGCGTGCCGGAACTTGACACCGGAACTTGACACCGGAACTTGACACCGGTGTGTGGCCGGTCTGTGGCCAGCATTCGGATCCGTCAGCGTAAGGACGGGACGGCCTATTCATCCGTGCTCTATGTGCACCAGGGCAAACAGTCCAGCATCAGTTTCAACGATCATGTCGAGGCGCTTCGATTCCAGGATGTGTGCAACAGGCTGGGTCCAGCAGCCCGGAGGATTTTTGTGCGTCGGAACTTCCGGCGTGTCGTAGCATCTAATCAAGAGTTCTCCGCGAAGGGGATGGTGATGAGCAGACGGAAGTTTTGGCTTGTGACCGTGGTCGCTGTCGCCGCGGTTTCCATACCGGGGATTCTCCACGTTATTTACGGCCCGGCGGAGAAACGTGTTGTCCTGCTGGCCTTTGCGGCCTTTCTGGCGCTAGTGGTGGTCGGCGTTTTCACCCTCGCAGTGCAGTCGTCCGTGCAAGAGCAAAAAAAGTTTGAAGCCTCGCTACGGAACTTGCCCAAGGATGAGGCGGATTGGAGACGCCAAGAGCGTCGCCAGCAGCAGGCCGCGGCGCAAATTGCGCTGATGACTGCCACGATCATCGCCAGCAATATCCAGCAACAGTAGTGGCAGCGGCTGCTAGCCACGGCGCCCAAGAAGCTCAGACGCAATTCAGGTAGGTACGGCGCGGTACAGGGCTTATTGGTCGCCGACCAGCTGCAAGGTCCCGGTGTCTGGGTGGGTTAGCGAAGTTTTCGGCCCTGACCATCGGGGATGGTTCGCCGCAGCATTCGGGCGGCGTCCCCGAAGCCCCAGACGATCCCACCGAACAGCAGCATCCCGACGAACCCGGAAGCGGTGTCGGCATGCGCGGTCACTTGAGCGAGCACGAAACCCACGATCCCAAGCCCTAACTGCCGGAAGCCGATCTTGAATGACCCGATGTAAAACCGGCCTGCGCCGAGCAAGCCGAGGAATACCTGCAACTTCGCAGCGGTCGTCGCTTTCTTGTCCGACAGTGGCTCGCCGGTGGCTTCATCCCGCCCGTTGTGGCTGGCCGAGATAGTGGACTTCATCGGGCTGGCCGTAGTTGGCCTGCTCAAACTCGGCCTTCAACGCCTTGGCCAGGTGACCGCGTGGCGGTGTGCCCGCCCCGGCGCGGCAACCGCAAGGGCGTGGTGGAAAACGTCAACCACACCGCCGCGCAGCGCTGGTGATGAATGGTTAGTGAAATTTTGATCACGTGACCAGGTTCCCCCAGGTCGCAACAGGTCGTTACCGCCGCTCGCAGGCCTGTTCTCGCTGCTCAGCGGGCTAAAACTACGGGTTCGATTCCCGGCAGCTCCACAGATAACAACAGGTCAGTGCAAGGAGGGCCTGTTGGCTCTCATGCGTGCGCGCCCACCGCGTTGGCCGCACCGATGAATCCATTGAGAATCCTCCAAGACGTCAGTTCCATCCTCGTAGAACCGGCCCTAACGGCCGCCACATAAGAGGGGTAATGAATGCCTGCGCGGCACCTCAGAGCCCGGGATGGTCCGAAAAGGGAATCTGACAATGGATCAGGTATCGCACGACCAAGGGTCGGCAAGGGTCCAAGCGAGCGCTGCGTTCCCTGTGGCGGCGTCCCGGTCGGTCTTCGCTTTCCTTCACAAACGTTCAGCGTGTGCCGTGATGACGATTGCGGGTTTGCTGTGCAGCGTGGCGTTGGGTGTCGCACCGCGTGCTTACGCACATGTGGATCTTGCGGTGGGAATGCCGATCAATATCGGTCGCCATGGCTGCTCGCTTGGATTCTTCGGGTTCGACGCCCGCGACGATCGACTGGGCGTGACCGCCGGTCATTGTTCGGACTACGTGCCCGGCGAGGCGGTGTACGCCGACAACGGCGTGCAGATTGGTGAGGTTGTCGCCTCGAAGGAGGACCTGGAGAACGCGTCGGGCAAATTGATCGGCGCCCGTGGGTACACGATAATTCTTGTCTACAGCCGCTTTTCATTGGAGCCGTTCTTCACCGGCGTCGACTCCTCGATCAGCGATGGTGACTACGTGACCAAGTTCGGTCAACGCACGGGCAAGACCAGCGGCGTCATCAAAAACATTCGATACGACCCCAAACGGCCCGATCTGGCGTTGCTGTCGTCAAACCTGGTCCAACTGCCTGGCGACTCCGGTTGCCCCTGGTACACCAACGGGGACGCCTTGGTCGGGATCGCTTCGAGCGGAGATGAGCAAGACGATGGCGGCGACGCCGGTAGCCAGGCTCAACCGATCCAGGCATTGCTCGACATGATCCGCGCACAGGCCGACGTGTGGGGCGACAACTTCAAGGTGTGGACACAGTAGCCAACGCGCCGTAGCTGAACGCGCCGTTGGTGCAACCGGATTGACCCATGAGCTGACGGGAAATGCCACTAGGTTGTGGGCACTTTGGCAGCGATCTGATCGGCGATGTTGACCGCGGCGCCGGAAGGGTTTTCGCCGCATGCATCGATGTCTATGGCGACGTTGTTGGCCACGGTGAGCGCCCGCTCGCAAGCCCCGCTGCTCCCGTTGCGGGCCAAGACGCCGGTTACCCTGGCGCTCAGGGTGCCGTTGGTGTTGGAGACCGGCCCCACGGTGTGTGCCTCGGTTTGCCCGGCCAACGTGGTTTCGTCATGTTGCGGTTGGCGCAGGCTGGCCAGAGTTGGGCGGACGCGGCGAAGAACGCGCGCGCCCTGGGCGGAGGGAAACAACACCACGATCTGCTCGACAAGATGAGCATGAGGCTGGTCGGCGGCCCGTTGTCCGCTGACGGCGGTGAACCCACCGCCGGCGTAGACCGTGGCTTGCCCCGCTCCCTCCAGCGGTACGCACGCCTTATCCGGCACTTGGCCGCTGCCATCGGGCAGCGTGGTTAGGGTTCCCGTCACCGTCATCCCGGTGGTGCCCATCGCGGTATCGAGTTGATCGGGGCTGAGCAGCAGTCCTTGCAGCGCTGTCTCTGCCACCGGAGACACCGTCGGCCCGAAGGCGCCACGGACTGCGCGATCGCGGCTTGGGGTGCGTGCGACTCCGATCGTTACAGGTAGGCGAAGATGCCGATGGCCAGGATCGCTACCGCCACGGCGACCACGACGATGCCCGGCCGGGGTCGGGGCCGCGGACTCGGGACGGGCTCATGGGTCGGCTCGTCGTCGGCCCGTGGTGGGAGTGAGGGCGGCCGATCGGGTAAATCGTGTTGGGTTGCAGCGAGTTTGGGGTAGGCGGGCCGTTGTTGCTCCGGTTCGGGCGGACGTGGGAGCTGATCGGAACGTAGGTTGGGTTTGCGTGCCGGCCGGGTCGGGTCGGCACGCGAACTGGGGGCAGTGTGCGGGGCGCGAGACGTTGTGGTGGTCAGGGCGGCGTGGGCGGCGCTGGCCAGCTTGATGGTGGTGGCATACCGGTTGTCGGGGTTTTTGGCCATGCCGGTGGCGATCACCTGGTCGACCTGCGTGGGGATGTTGGGATCGGTGCTCGACGGGCGCGGCGGCGGGTCCGTCAAGTGCGCGGTGATTTGCTGTTCGAAGTTGTCTACGGGATAAGGCGTGCTGCCGGTCAGACACTCATAGAG
>NZ_JBAPPI010000434.1:0-5757 GCF_049280035.1 Mycobacterium sp.
ACCTTGGCCGGCTCGACGCCGGGCACGCCGCCCATCAGCACGCCGCGGCCGCCGTGGGTGCGCATCAGGTGATAGGCACCGACCTGGGCGGACAGCCGTCCGGCGACCTCGCTCATCGGAGCCAGCAGTGGCAGCGAGCCGTCGGCGGCCTGGACGGTCTCGTAGGCGATCGATGTGGTGGCTGACGCCAAAAGCGCCTCGGTGCAGGCACGGGAGGCAGCCAAGTGCAGGTAGGTGAACAGGGTCTGCCCGCGCCGCATCCGGGCGTACTCGATCGGTGTCGGTTCCTTGACCTTGAGCACCAGATCGGCCTCGGCCCACACTTCGTCCGCCGTGGCGATCAATTGCGCGCCCGCGGCCTTGAAATCGCCGTCGCCGGTTGCTGAGCCCTCTCCGGCACCGGTCTGGACCAAGACCTCGTGGCCACGGCGGGTCAACTCCGTTACGCCGGACGGTGTGATGGCCACTCGATACTCGTTGTTCTTGGTCTCGGTGGGGATTCCAACGCGCATGACTCAATTGTGAAGAAACTTCGATTGTGCTGCAAAGACCACGAAGACACGTCTGTAGAATTAGCTGATGACCGTAGAAATAACGGAAAGCGGCGTCACCTCCGCGGCTGCGTCGAAGGATCTTCGGCCCGCTGTTCTTGACCAGATCGACCGCAGAATTTTGAGCCTGCTGCACGCGGACGCTCGCATCACCAACAGCGCACTGGCCGCCGAACTCGACATCGCCGCGTCGACCTGCCATGGTCGCGTTCGCAGGTTGATGGACCTGGGCGTCATTCGCGGCTTTTACGCCGACATCGACCCCGTTGCGGTCGGATTGCCGCTGCAGGCGATGATCTCGGTCAGCCTGCAGTCCCACGCCCGCGGCAAGATCCGGGATTTTATTCAGCAGATCCGGTACAAACCGCAGGTGATGGATGTCTACTTCCTGGCCGGGGCCGACGATTTCATCCTGCACGTCGCCGCTCGCGACACCGAGGACCTGCGCTCATTCGTCGTCGAAAATCTCAACGCCGACGCCGACGTGGCGGGCACTCAGACGTCGCTGATCTTTGAACACCTCCGGGGCGCGGCGCCGATTTAGCATATTTCCCGATACCGGGGGTACCGGGTATGCTGCTGAGCGACGGAGCTTAGACATTAGGCTCGATTTGTAAAGCAGCCTGAAGGCAGGGATGCATGATGTTCACGGTCAACGACGACGCTGTCGGTCCGCATCTTTCACGTCGGGGGGCGCCGGCCGATTACGAACGGTTGGTCCTGGAGGCGCGCGACGTCGACTTCGACTGGGCCAAGCTGCCGTTCCACTACGTGCCGGGTGAGCCGTTTACCACCCACGTCTTCAATGTCCTGCATCTGCTGCTGCCTGCGGGTGAAGAGTTCTTCGTCGACGTGTTCAAGAAGACGCTGCCGCTGATCAAGGACGACCAATTGCGGCTTGATGTACAGGGATTCATCGGTCAGGAGGCGATGCATTCGCAAGCGCACTCCGGTGTGCTGGACTACTTCGCGGCCAACAACGTCGATTTGACGCCGTTCACCGACCAGATCGCCTGGCTCTTCGAGAAGCTGATCGGCGACCGCCCCCGCTGGGGTCTGCGACGACGACACAGCTGGTTGCTCGAGCAGGTGGCGATCGTGGCGGCGGTCGAGCATTACACCGCGATCCTGGGGGAGTGGATATTGGACACTCCGCAGCATGACGCGATCGGCACCGACCCGGTGATGCTGGACATGCTTCGCTGGCACGGGGCCGAGGAAGTCGAGCACAAGGCCGTCGCCTTCGACGTGATGAAGCATCTACGGGCCGGGTACTGGCGGCAGGTGCGCACCCAGTTGGTGGTCACGCCGATGATGCTGTTGATGTGGGTGCGCGGGGTTCGGTTCATGTACTCGGTGGACCGGCAACTGACGCCGGGAGCCAAAGCGCGCTGGCGGGATTACTTCAGCGCGGCGCGACGTGGACTGGTGCCTGGTCCGCTGCGGTTCGTCCGGGTCATCGGCGCCTACTACAAGCCGAATTTCCATCCGTCACAGCTGGGCGGGGTCGAGCGGGCGGTCGACTACCTCGCCATCTCACCCGCGGCCCGCGCCTCCCATTGAGCCGAGAGGAATCGATGACCCGCACCACCGTGACCGCGTCCGACGGCGTCACGCTGGCCGTGCACGCCTACACCGAGATCGACCGGCAGCGGCCGACCGTATTGGCGATTCATGGTTATCCCGATAACCACCACCTGTGGGACGGCGTGGCTGGATACCTTGGGGAGCACCACAACGGCAAATACAACATTGTGGCGTACGACGTGCGTGGCTCCGGCGAATCGGCACGCCCGCCGGGCCGGTCCGGTTACCGCTTCCCCCAACTGATCTCCGATGTCGGTTCGGTGATCGACAGCCTGGGCGTTGGCCAGGTGCACTTGCTGGCCCACGATTGGGGCTCGATTCAGGGCTGGGCCGCAGTGACCGACGACACGGTGATGAGCAAGGTCGCATCGTTCACTTCGATCTCGGGGCCGCACTTGAACTATGCGGGCAAGTTCTTGCGGTCAGCGCGCACTCCGCGTGGCCTCTTGGACGTGGTCAGGCAGGTCATGGCGTCGGGATACATCTGGTTCTTTCTGTGCCCCGGTCTGCCGGAGTTGATGATTCGGTCCGGGTTGGGCGTGAAAGTGATTGACGTCTTTGGTCGTATCGGCAACTCGAGCACCCGGACCCAATCTCCCACCGCAGTACGGTCAACCGGCGACTACGTCAATGGCCTCAACCTGTACCGGGCCAACATGCCCGCGCCATTTCTGGCCCCCGGCGCGCAGCTGCCGCAGACCAACATTCCAGTCCAGGTGTTGGTGCCGCGCAAGGACATGTTCGTCACACCCGCGCTGCAGCGGTTCACCGGCTCAATCCCGTTGGGTGGCAGAGTTATTCCGATCGAGGGCGGCCACTGGGTGGTGACCTCGCGTCCCGACGTCATCGCCAGGCTGACTAGCGAGTGGATCGACCGAGTCGTCGGCGGGGCGGCGTCGTCGAGTCCATCCGTGGTGGGCACCGGGCGGCGTGACGTGCGGGGCAAGCTCGCTCTGGTCACTGGGGCGGGCGCCGGGATAGGCCGGGCCACCGCGATTGAACTGGCCCGCAAAGGTGCCCGAACCGTGGTGATCGTCGACCGAGATCTGGCCGCGGCGAAGGAGACTGCGGTAGCGGTTCAGGACGCCGGCAGCGATGCCGCGGTCTATCAGGCTGACGTCGGGGACGAAACGGCGATGAACGCGCTTGCCGCACAAGTCAACGACGAGCATGGCGTGGTCGATATCCTGGTGAACAATGCCGGCATCGGGATGGCGGGTCGGTTCCTGGAGACGACGCCTGCGCATTGGGACAACATCTTGGCGGTCAATCTGTGTGGCGTGCTCAACGGAAGCCGGGTGTTCGGCACGCAGATGGTCGACCGCGGCCAAGGCGGAACCATCATCAACGTGTCGTCGGCCGCGGCATTTCTACCGTCGAAGTCGATGATCGCTTATGGCACGACGAAGGCCGCGGTGCTGGCGTTCAGCGAATCATTGCGCGCCGACTTGGCCGACGAAGGTATCACCGTCACCGCGGTGTGTCCGGGGTTCGTCAACACCAATATCGCGAAAAGCACTGTCTACGCCGGGATGTCCGCCGACGAGCAGGAGCGCGCCCGCCAGAAGGCCGACGCCGCTTACCGGCGTCGCAATTACACACCGGAAGCCACCGCCAAGGCGATTGTCAAGGCCGTCAAGACAGGCCCACCTGTGTTACCGATCGCGGCCGAATCCCGGGTCGGCTACGCGTTGCGCCGCATCAGTCCCTCGCTGGTCCGGTTGTTCGCGCGCTACGACCTACGGCAGAAATAGAGTACTGGAAAACGGAGTGACGCAATCGATCTGGGCGAGCAGGCCCGCCGACATCTACGGTCGCCGCAAGCGAGATCGTCTCTACACGGCGTTGTGGGGTCTTGGCGTGGTGCTCGGCGGGTTCGCCTCGGCGACTCGATGGAAACCGTCGCGGGTAGTGCCGGTCGGGCGGACACACACCGCGGTTGTTACCAGGCGCGAGCTCGTCGCCCCCGATGTGGTCGCGATGACGTTGGCTGACCCGGATGGCGGATTGCTTCCGTCGTGGACGCCTGGCGGCCACATCGACGTCCAGCTGCCGTCGGGCCGGCGTCGCCAATACTCGCTGTGCGGTCCGCCCGGCCGGCGCACCGACTACCGCATCGCGATACGCAGGATCGCTGACGGCGGCGGCGGTTCGATCGAGATGCACGATGCGTTCGACGTGGGCGACTCGCTGGTCTTCGAAGGTCCGCGCAACGCGTTCTATCTCGGCGGCGACGAGCATGATGTGCTGTTCGTGATCGGCGGAATCGGGGTGACCCCCGTTCTACCGATGATGCGGGCAGCGCAGCTGCGCGGGATCGATTGGCGCGCAGTCTATGCAGGTAGTCGTCGCGAGTACATGCCGCTGCTCGATGAGGTGGTGTCGGTGGATCCCGACCGGGTCACCGTATGGGCCGATGACGAGCGTGGCCGATTCGCCACGGCCGACGAATTGCTCGTCGGCGCCGGACCGAAGACGGCGGTGTACGTGTGCGGGCCGACGCCGATGCTGGAGTCGGTGCGCATCGCCCGCGACGAGCATGCCAACGCGCCGCTGCACTACGAGCGGTTCAGTCCGGCTCCCGTCGTCGATGGCATCCCGTTTCAGCTGGAACTTGCGCGCTCCCGGCGGGTGCTCGACGTCGCTGCGAATCGGTCGGCGCTCGATGTCATGCTCGACGATGATCCGACAACGGCATATTCCTGCCGGCAAGGATTTTGCGGTACGTGCAAGGTCAAAGTGCTCAGCGGGCAGATCGACCGCCGCGGCCGCACCGCAGAAGCCGACGGCGAGATGCTGGTCTGCGTCTCGCGCGCTAACGGCGGTCGTGTGGTGATCGACGCCTGAAGAAGCGTTCCGGATGGTGATAGTCGTTGGTCCGGGCCTGGCCGTGTTCGAGATGTGGCGGCGGGATCCACTGGGTTTGGCCGTTGGCGAGTTTGACTGTCCGCCAGCCATTATCGACTAACTTGTGGTCGGGTTTGCAGGCGAGAGTCAGCTTGTCGATGTCGGTCAGGCCCCCGCTGGCCCAATCATCGACGTGGTGGACTTCCGTCCAGTATCCCGGCACGTCGCAGCCGGGGGCCGTACACCCGCGGTCCTTGGCGTGGAGCACCACCCGCTGATCTGCCGAGGCGATGCGTCGGGAGCGGCCCAAATACAAAGGGCGGCTATCGTGTTCGTCGAACACAGCCAGGTAGTGGTGGGCGTGGCTGGCCATGCGAATCAGGTCGCGCATGGGCAGTAGTGTCCCGCCGCCGGTCAGCGCTTGCCCGGCGCCTGCAATGAGTTCCTGCAGCGTGGTCGACACGATAACGGTGACCGGCAATCCGTTGTGCACTCCGAGTTTCGGGTCGCCCAACTGTCCGCGGACCAACGCGTTGAGCGCGTCGTGTTGACGCTGGGCATGACTGCGCAAATCCTTACTCGCCAGATTCTGGTCGGGTTCGCCTACGATGCAAGGGCTTTCATCATCGGAGTTGCACATGCCAGGAGCGGCGAACCGGGCCAGCCAGGCGTCGAGATTGGCCCGCAGCTCCGGCGAGGCGACCAGCCTGCCGATGCTCATCCCATCGGGCCGCTGGCCCGACCAAGTGAAGCCGCGGTGACGGGCGCGGTC
>NZ_JBAPPI010000435.1:0-6711 GCF_049280035.1 Mycobacterium sp.
CTCGAAAGACAGCCGGACGGACCCGAGGCCGGCGAACTCGGCGATGAAGTTGTCGCCGGGACGGGCGTCGGTGGCCCGGGTGCACGAACCGGGTAACACGATGTCACCGGCCCGAAGCCGCACACCAAAGCTTTCCACCTTGCGGGCCAGCCACGCCACCGCGGTCACCGGATTGCCCAATACCGCGTCGCTGCGGCCCTTGGCCACCACCTCGCCGTTGCGGGTCAGCTCCGCCTCGATCTGGGTGATGTCGATGTCGGTCGGCAGCACTCGTCCGGCACCCAGTACGAAACCTGCCGAGGAGGCGTTGTCGGCGATGGTGTCGCACAGCGCGATCTTCCAGTCGGTGATCCTGGTGTCGATAAGTTCGATGGACGGCACCAGCGCTTCGGTCGCCGCTATAACGTCGTCTTCGGTGCAATTCGCGCCCGGCAGGTCGTGGGCCAGGATGAAACCGACTTCGACCTCTACCCGCGGGTACAGGTAATTCGCCGCGGTGACCGGCTTGTTTTCGAATACCTGCATTTCGTCGAGCAGGTGCCCGTAGTCCGGCTCGTCGACGCCCATCATCTGTTGCATCGCCAACGACGAGAGGCCGACCTTGTGCCCCACCACCCGGGCTCCTTCGGCGACCCGCTGACGGATGTTGATCAGCTGGATCTCGTAGGCGTCGACGACGTCGATCTCGGGGTGCCCGGCCGTCAACGGCGCGATCGGCTGGCGGCTCCGCTCGGCCTCCGCGAGATCGGCGGCCAGCTCATCACGGGTGGCTAGCGGGATCATTTGACCGAAGTCCCCTCGTTCGTGTGACCGGGGCAGTAGCGTCCGGCCCCGGCAATTCTATAACGTGTTCTACATGACAGCTCAGGAGTTCGACGTCGTCGTGGTAGGAAGCGGCGGCGCCGGCTTGGTTGCTGCCCTTGCGGCCGCCCACCGGGGTCTATCGACAATAGTCATCGAGAAGGCTGCGCACTACGGCGGCTCAACTGCGCGCTCGGGCGGCGGCGTGTGGATTCCCAACAACGAGGTGCTCCAGCGCGACGGGGTGAAGGACACCGCGGAAGCTGCTCGCACCTACCTGCACGGGATCATCGGCGACACCGTCGAACCGGAACGCATCGACACCTACCTCGAGCGTGGCCCCGAAATGCTGTCGTTCGTGCTGAAGCACACGCCGCTGAAGATGTGCTGGGTGCCCGCGTACTCCGACTACTACCCCGAGGCCCCGGGTGGCCGCCCGGCCGGCCGATCCATCGAGCCAAAGCCGTTCAACGCCAACAAGCTCGGCCCCGACCTGCCCGGGCTGGAGCCCGCCTACGGCAAGGTCCCGCTCAACGTCGTTGTGATGCAACAGGACTACGTGCGACTGAACCAGCTCAAGCGGCATCCCAGGGGCGTGCTGCGCAGCCTCAAGGTGGGCGTCCGCACCATGTGGGCCAAGGTGACCGGCAAGAACCTTGTCGGCATGGGACGCGCGCTCATCGCGCCGCTGCGGATCGGGCTGCGCAAGGCCGGCGTCCTGGTAGAGCTCAACACCGCCCTGACCGACCTTTATATCGAGGACAGGGCGGTCCGCGGCGTCTACGTGCGCCACACCGAAGCACCTGAATCCGGTGAGCCGCAGCTGATTCGGGCCCGCAAGGGCGTGATTCTCGGCTGCGGGGGGTTCGAACACAACGAGCAAATGCGAGTCAAATACCAGCGCGCTCCGATCACCACCGAGTGGACAGTCGGCGCCAAGGCCAACACCGGCGACGGCATCCTCGCCGCTGAAAAGCTCGGCGCGGCACTGGAGATCATGGAGGATGCATGGTGGGGCCCGACGGTGCCGCTGGTGGGCGCACCGTGGTTCGCATTGTCGGAGCGCAACTCGCCCGGCTCCATCATCGTCAACATGTCCGGCCAGCGATTCATGAACGAATCGATGCCATACGTCGAGGCGTGCCACCACATGTACGGCGGCGAATACGGCCAGGGCCCGGGTCCGGGCGAGCACATTCCCGCGTGGCTGGTATTCGATCAGCAATACCGTAACCGCTACATATTTGCCGGATTGCAGCCAGGACAACGTATTCCGCGCAAATGGCTGGAATCCGGCGTGATCGTCCAGGCCGACACGCTCGAGGAGTTGGCCACCAAGGCCGGCCTGCCGGTCGACGAGCTCAAGGCGACGGTTGAGCGTTTCAACGGCTTTGCCCGCTCAGGCGTCGACGGCGACTACCACCGCGGCGAGAGCGCTTACGACAGGTACTACGGCGACCCGACTAACAAGCCGAACCCCAACCTCGGCGAGATCAGCCACCCGCCGTATTACGCCGCGAAGATGGTGCCCGGCGACCTCGGCACCAAAGGCGGCATCCGCACCGACAAACACGGCCGGGCACTGCGCGACGACGGCAGCATTATCGAAGGCTTGTACGCGGCGGGCAATGTCAGCGCGCCAGTGATGGGACATACCTATCCCGGCCCGGGCGGCACCATCGGCCCCGCGATGACCTTCGGCTACTTGGCAGCTCTGCATCTTGCAGGAGAGAACTGACATGCCCATCAATCCGGACGTCGCACTCGCCGCCGAGCTCGATCCGATCGAATTCTCTTGGAGCAGCACCGATGTGCAGCTCTACCACCTGGGACTGGGTGCGGGCGCCGACCCGATGGACCCGCGCGAGCTGCGCTATCTGGTCGACGACACCCCGCAGGTGCTGCCGACGTTCGGCAACGTGGCAGCCACCTTCCACGCCACCAAGCCACCGACCGTGCGGTTTCCCGGCATCGACGTCGAGCTGAGCAAGGTCTTGCACGCCAGCGAGCAGGTGGCCGCGCCGGCGCCGTTGCCACCGTCTGGCGTCGCGAAAGCCGTCACCCGGTTCACCGACATCTGGGACAAGGGCAAGGCCGCCGTGATCTGGTCCGAGACGCGGGCGACCGCGCCGGACGGGACGCTGTTGTGGACGCAGCGGCGGTCGATCTTCGCGCGGGGCGAGGGCGGGTTCGGTGGCGAGCGGGGGCCGTCGACCGCTACGGCCGCACCGGATAGAGCGCCGGATCTCGAGCTGGACATCGCGGTACTACCGCAGCAGGCGCTGCTGTACCGGCTGTGCGGCGACCGCAATCCGCTGCATTCTGATCCCGAATTCGCCGCCGCCGCAGGCTTTCCGCGGCCCATACTGCACGGCTTGTGCACCTACGGAATGACCTGCAAGGCGCTCGTCGACGCCCTACTCGACGCTGACGTAGCCGCCGTCGCATCCTACGGCGCCCGTTTCACTGGCGTGGCCTACCCGGGCGAGACCTTGAAGGCCGCCGTCTGGAAGGAAGACGGCCGGCTGCTGGCCAGCGTCGTCGCGCCCGCCCGCGACAACGCCGTGGTACTCACCGACGTCGAGCTGGTTCCGGCCTAGCGCTTGGCGCGGCGGCTTCGGCGATGAACTAGCCCAGGATCAGGCCGGATGTAGGCACACCGGTGCCGGCGGTGACCAGCACATGCTCGACGTCGGGCACCGGGTTGACCGAAGTACCCCGCAGTTGGCGGACTCCCTCGGCGATGCCGTTCATACCGTGGATGTAGGCCTCGCCGAGCTGCCCGCCGTGGGTGTTCATGGGCAGCCGGCCGCCCACCTCGACGGCACCGTCGGCGATGAAATCCTTGGCTTCACCCTTGCCGCAGAATCCCAACTCCTCCAACTGAATCAGCGTGAAGGGGGTGAAGTGGTCGTACAGTACCGCGGTCTGGATATCGGTCGGCGACAGACCCGACTGCTGCCACAGCTGTCGGCCGACGAGTCCCATCTCGGGCAGGCCAAGTTCGGGCCGGTAGTAGCTCACCATCGTGTACTGGTCGGGGCTGGAGCCTTGGGCCGCCGCCTCGATGATCGCCGGCCGGTGCTTGAGGTCCTTGGCCCGCTCGGCCGAAGTGACCACGATCGCCACCGCGCCGTCGGTTTCCTGGCAACAATCCAGCAGCCGGAGCGGCTCGGCGATCCACCGCGAATTCTGGTGGTCCTCAATGGTTATCGGCTTCTTGTAGAAGTAGGCCTTCGGGTTTTTGGCGGCATGCTTGCGGTCCGCTACCGAGATGGCACCGAAGTCCCGACTGGTCGCACCGGACAGGTGCATATACCGCTGGGCGATCATCGCCACCTGCGCTGCCGGCGTGGAAAGCCCGTGTGGATACGAGAAGGAGTTGTCCGCCGCAGTCGAATCCGCCTGTGCGCTGGCATCTCCCACCAACCGGGTCTGCACCTGGCCGAATCGCATCCCGGACCGCTCGTTGAAGGCCCGGTACGCCACCACGACGTCGGCCACTCCGGTCGCCACCGCCATCGCGGCGTGCTGGACGGTCGCGCACGCGGCACCGCCGCCGTAGTGGGTCTGGGCGAAGAACTTCAGCTGGCCGATACCGGCCGCCCGCGCGACGGCGATCTCCTTATTGGTGTCCATCGTGAACGTGGTCAGGCCGTCGACGTCGGCGGGCGTGAGGCCGGCGTCGTCGAGGGCGTCTCGGACGGCTTCAGCGGCCAGCCGTAGCTCGCTGCGACCGGAGTCCTTGGAGAAGTCGGTGGCACCAATGCCGACGATGGCGGCTCGACCACTGAGCAAACCCGAAGACATTAGGCGTCCCCGATCATGAGCGTAGTGGTGGCGATGACGTGATCGCCAAGGCTATTGCTGCCCACGACTTTTACCGTGATCAGGCCGCCGTCCACCGCGGTCACTTCACCGGAGAACGTCACCGTGTCGTAGGCATACCACGGCACACCCAGCCGCAGCCCAATCGACTTGATCAGCGCCGACGGCCCGGCCCAATCGGTGACATACCGCTGCACCAGACCGGTGTCGGTGAGGATGTTGACAAAGATGTCCTTCGAACCTTTGGACTGCGCCTTGTCGCGGTCGTGGTGCACGTCTTGAAAATCCCTGGTGGCCAGCGCCGTCGAGATGATGAACGTAGGGTCGCCGTACAACGACAGCTCCGGCAGCTTCGTGCCGACCTCTATCGTCAGGGCCCTCATGCGTCAGGCTCCCATGCGTACAGGGTCCACTCAGGCCCGCTATCACCGGCCGGAAAGTCGATATAAGTTGCCCGAACGGGCATTCCGGTCTTCACCTGAGCGGAGTCGACGTTGCGCAGCTCGCCCAGCATGCGGACGCCCTCTTCCAGCTCGATGAGCGCGATCACGAACGGCAGCGTGCGGCCAGGCACCTTCGGCGCGTGGTGCACGACGAAGCTGAACACTGTCCCCTTGCCGCTGGCCAATACGTAGTCGATGGGCTTGGCTTTGTCCTGCCAGACGGCCGGGACCGGCGGGTGCTGCAGGCTGCCGTCCGGCAGCCGTTGGATGCGCAACTCGTGCGCCTTGACGCCCTCCCAGAAGAACGCGGTGTCCCGCGACACCGACGGCCGCATCATGGCATCGGCATCCAGGCCCGTCGGCACCGACGCCGGTGTCGCCGAAGCCTTCTCGCGGGGCTTGAATTTGAGGATGCGCCACTCCATCTCGGCCACGTCCTCGTCACCAACGCGCCAGGTGATGTGTTGGTTGATGAACCAGCCCTCACCGAGCGCGGTCTGCTTCGGGCCGACCACGTCGCGCATCTCGGAGGCGATACTGACTTCCTCGCCCGGTCGCAGATACCGGTGATAGGTCTGCTCGCAGTTGGTGGCGACAACACCGACATACCCTGCGCCGTCGAACAGCTCCATCATGGGTCCCATGGGATCGTCCGTCGGACGCTCTCCCCCCAGGCCGAACATGGTCCACACCTGAATCATTGCCGGTGGGGCAACAATTCCCGGATGCCCGGCATCGCGGGCCGCGGCCTCGTCGGTATAGATCGGGTTGCGGTCCCCGAGCGCCTCCACCCAGTTGTTGATCGTCGGCTGGTTCACCGGGTCCCGGGCCGCGCGCGGCTTGGCGACGACGGTGGCGGTGATCTCTGCGACTTTTGCGGTGATGCTGTTCGCGTCGGTCATCGAGGCACCCTCGGCACCTTGAGGCCCGAGGCCGCGATCATCTCACGCATGACTTCGTTGACCCCGCCGCCGAAGGTGATAACCAGGTTGCGTTTGGTTTGCGAGTCGAGCCAGTCGAGCAGCTCGGCGGTATCCTGCTCGGCAGGGTTGCCATATTTGCCGACGATCTCTTCGGCGAGCCGACCGACGTACTGAATCCGTTCGGTGCCAAAAACTTTCGTCGATGCGGCGTCGGCCACGTTGATTTCCTCACCGGCGGCCGCCACCTGCCAGTTGAGCAGCTCATTGATCCGCCACATCGCGTGAACCTCACCCAGCGCGCGCTTGACGTCGTCGTGATCGATCGGAGTGACGCCGTCACCGCCCGGCTTGGATGCCCATGCGTGCACGCGGTCGTAGATCGCGGCGAATCGACCCGCTGGACCCAGCATTACGCGCTCGTTGTTGAGCTGCGTGGTGATCAGCCGCCATCCGCCGTTCTCGTCACCGACCAGCATGTCGGCGGGCACCCGCACGTCGTTGTAGTACGTGGCATTGGTGTGATGGGCGCCGTCGGACAGGATGATCGGTGTCCAGGAGTAGCCGGGATCCTTGGTGTCGACGATCAGGATCGAAATGCCTTTGTGCTTAACAGCTTCCGGGTCAGTGCGGCAGGCCAGCCAGATGTAGTCGGCGTCATGCGCGCCGGTGGTGAAGATTTTCTGGCCGTTGACGATGTACTCGTCGCCGTGGCGCAC